>DASXAN010000997.1:0-7118 GCA_036406755.1 Gemmataceae bacterium | reverse complement strand
CCGGTGACGCTGAACGTCTTGGACAGGCCGCTGATGGTCACCGTGCGCCCGGCCATGCCCGGCAGGGTGGCGATGCTGACGTGCGGCCGGTCGGTGTACAGGATGTGCTCGTAGATCTCGTCGGCGAAGGCGTAGGCGTCGTGCTCCTGGCACAGCTCGGCGATGGCCGACAGTTCCTCGCACGTGAACACCTTGCCGGTCGGGTTGTTCGGCGTGTTCAGGATGATCGCCTTGGTGCGCTTCGTGAACGCCCGCCGCAGCTCGTCGAAGTCGATGTGCCAGTCGGGCGGGTGCAGCGTCACCCACACCGGCTTCGCCCCGGAGAGCAGCGCGTCGGGGCCGTAGTTCTCGTAGAACGGCTGGAAGATCACGACCTCGTCGCCGGGGTCCACCAGCGACAGCATGGTGGCCATCATGCACTCGGTCGCCCCGCAGCAGACCGTCACGTTCTCTTCCGGGTCGCACGGGAGGCCGTTGAAGCGACGGACCTTCTCCGCAATCGCCTTTCGCAGCGGCGGGGCGCCCCAGGTAATGGCGTACTGGTTGTAGCCGTCGTGGATGGCCTTGGCGGCGGCGTCCTTGAGTTCCTGCGGGGCCTCGAAGTCGGGCATCCCCTGGCCGAGGTTGACCGCCCCGTGGCGGTGGGCCAGCCGGGTCATCTCGCGGATGACCGACTCGGTGAAATACTGGACGCGGGCCGCGAGCATGCCGAACCCTCCCGGGGACGGGGCCATGATAGGGCCGCGGCCGGGAATGCGATAGGCCAGCCGGGCGGCGCGGGCGATCGGGCATTTCCCTTGACCCCGCGGCGGCGGCCTGTTGGACTGGGAGCGTCCCGTTCGCCACCCCCGGGGTCCGCACCATGGCCGACGCGAAGTCAGATCTCTCCCCCGCCCTCGAACAGGCGCTCACGCTCATCACGGCCGGCGACGAAAAGAAGGCCGAGGAGACGGTCATCCAGGCCGTCCGCGACGCCGAGGCCGCCCACGGCGCCGGCAGCCCGCAGCTCGCCCGCGCCTACAACGACCTGGGCAGCGTGCTCATGCAGCTCAGCCGGTACGAGGCGGCAGTCGAGGCGTTCAAGGGTGCCTGCGACGGGCCGGCACCCGCCGAGGAGCCGGCCCGGTCGGACCGCCTGTTCTACCGCACCAACCTCGGCCTGGCGCTCCAGTTCGCCGGCAAGTTCGACGAAGCCGAGGCCGTCCTCCGCGAGAATCTCGACGCCCGCAAAGAGGTGTACGGCCCGGAGCACGTCGGCCACGCCTTCGGCCAGGAGTCGCTCGCCGACCTGCTCCTCCGCCAGAAGCGAGCCGGCGATGCCCTCGAGCTGCTCAACCCGGCCGTGACGATGTTCGTGAAGCACCGCCACCCCCGCGTGGCCCACGCCATCGCCCTGCGGGCCGAGGCGCTGCGGGCCAACGACCGGGCCGAGTCGCCCTTCGCCCACCTCGACCAGCTGCCCGACGAGGTCATCGTCGAGGTCGCGCAGGTGTCGCTGGGCCGTGTCAACCTGATCGACCCGACCCTGAGCCGGCTGGTCCTCACCGATCTGGACGACCTGCTGACGAAGCGATTCGGCGAAAACCACCCGTTGATCCTGCGGCTGCTCACGGCCCAGGCCGACCTGGAGGCCGGGCAGGGCAAGGCCGGCGACGCCCGGCTGCGGGAGAAGGCCGTCCGCCGGGCGGTGACCGTTTGCGACCGGCTCGGGCAGCCGCGGGACGCGGTCCAGGCCGTGCTTGCCCTGGCCCAGACGCAGGTGGACGGCGGCAAGCCAGAAGTGGCGCTGGCGACGTACGCCGACGCCGTCAAACGGGCCGAAGGGCTGGGCGACGCGGCGCTGCTGGCCCAGGTCCGGCGGGGCTGGGGCCGGCTGCTTGCCGACCTGAAGCGGAATGAGGGGGCCGAGCGACAGCTACGGCAGGCCGTCGCCGACGCCGACCGGGCCGGGGACCGGACCCTCGCCGGGCGGATGCGGGTCGCGCTGGGCATGTTCCTCCAGCACGCCGGCCGGGCGGACGATGCCAAGGCGGCACTGGAGGAAGGGGCCGGCAGGCTCGGTCCGGCGCACCCGGACGCCGTCGCCGCCCGGACGCACCTCGGGGCGATTGCCGACGGCGGCCCGTGCGGATGCGGCAACTCCGGGGAGGCGCTGGCGGTGGCCTTGCGCGAGTACGTCCGCGGCCGCTTGCCGGCCGACTTGCTCAAGGAGCTGGCGGTGACCTACGCCGGCGACGACTTTGATGTGAAGGTGCGGCTGAGCCGGCAACCGACGGGTGACGAGCAGCAGCAGCTGTACGACGTGATCAACGCCGGCTTGGACGAGTACCGGGCGCGGATCGCGGCAGCGCCGGCATAATACTGTGTTTATGTTTCGCGATCGGTGACACTTGTCGCTGAGCGCGAAACGCAAACACGTGCCCCCTGTCCACATCCGCTATACTGAAGGTATCTCACCACCTTCGGGGGCCGACCATGCCGACGCCGCAGACCCTGACCGAAAAGATCCTCGCCCGGGCCGCCGGCCGCGACGCCGTCCGCCCGGGCGAAAACGTCTGGGTGAACGTCGACGTCCTGATGACGCACGACATCTGCGGCCCCGGCACCATCGGCGTGTTCAAGGAACACTTCGGCAAAGACGCCAAGGTCTGGGACCGCGAAAAGGTCGTCCTCATCCCCGACCACTACATCTTCACCGCCGACGCGATGGCCAACCGCAACGTGGACGTGCTCCGCCACTTCGCGGCCGAACAGGGGATCAAGTACTTCTACGACGTCGGCACACCGAAGTACAAAGGCGTCTGCCACATCGCTCTGCCGGAGGAAGGCCACACCCGGCCCGGCGAGGTGCTCCTCGGCACGGACAGCCACACCTGCACCGCGGGGGCGTTCGGCGAGTTCGCCACGGGCATCGGCAACACCGACGCCGGGTTCGTCATGGGCACCGGCAAGCTGTGGCTCAAGGTGCCGCCGACGATGCGGTTCGTCTTCCACGGCGAGCTGCCGCCGTACTTGATGGCCAAGGATCTGATCCTGGCCGTCATCGGCGACATCGGCTGCGACGGTGCCACCTACCGGGCGATGGAGTTCGACGGCGACGGCGTCTATGCCCTGAACATGGAAGAGCGGATGACGCTGTGCAACATGGCTATCGAGGCCGGCGGCAAGAACGGCGTCATCGCCCCCGACCAGGTCACCCTCGATTACGTCAACAAGCGCAACGCCGGCAACAAGCCGTACACCGTCTTCAAGAGTGACGCCGGGGCGAAGTTCGTCTACGAGAAGGTCTACGACGTCACCAAACTGGAGCCGGTCGTCGCCAAGCCGCACAGCCCCGACAACAGGGCGTTCGTCTCCGAGCTGCGGGGCACCAAGCTCGATCGGGCGTACATCGGCTCGTGCACCGGCGGCAAGTTGACCGACTTCCGCGCCGCGGCGGAGCTGCTCAAGGGCCACACGGTCAAGATCGACACGTTCGTGGTGCCAGCGACGAGCGAGATCGCGGCGCAGATGAAGACCGAGCGCATCAACGGTCAGACGATCGAGGACGTGTTCCTGTCGGCGGGGGCCAAGATCGGCGAGCCGTCGTGCGCCGCGTGTCTGGGCGGGCCGTCGGACACGTTCGGCCGACTGAACGGGCCGCTGTCGTGCATCAGCACGACCAACCGCAACTTCCCCGGCCGCATGGGCCACAAGCAGGCGAAGGTGTTCCTCGCCAGTCCCAAGACCGTCGCCGCCAGCGCGATGACCGGCACCATCACCGACCCGCGGGACTGTTTGGCCTGACCTGACATCTCTCCTATCGCTCCGAATCCCGGAGCCGAGGCTTGTCCCGAACGAGGGATGGCCAGGTTTGTTTGTCAGCCATTTCAGTAAAAATCCTCACCAAATCCGCCCGCAGGCCGGCACCGGCTCAGGGCGGGTGCTACAGTTTGGATCATACCGGACAGCAGGAGCGCGACCGCGGCCCTCCGAGTGAGCCTGGGGCTCGGGGGCAGGCCGCGCGAGGGAAGGAGCCGACCTGTGCCCCGCACCCGTCCCCGTCGCCCGGCCGCCCAGCCGGGACCGGCCATGAAGTCTGCCCTTCGCCCGCCCCCCGCGACCAGCCACATTGACGAGCGCTATCGCGCGTTCATCCGCCACAGCGCGGAGGCCGTCTGGCGGTTCGACGCCGCCGCGCCCATCCTGGTGGACCAGCCGGAGGACGCCGTTGTCGACGCCCTCTACGCCCACACGCACTTGGCCGAGTGCAACGACGCTTTCGCCCGCTTGGCCGGGGCGGACCGGGCCGACGACCTGATCGGCCGGCGGCTGAACGAGGTCCTGGTCCGCGACGACCCGGCCAACGACGCCGTGCTGCGGGCGTTCGTCCGCGGCGGATTCCGGCTGGCCGAGGCCGAGTCGCACCAACTCGGCCACGACGGCCGGCCGCGGTACTTCGTCACCAACCTGACCGGGGTGGTCGAGGCCGGCCGGCTGGTCGCCGTCTGGGGCACGCAGCGGGACGCGACCGAGTCGAAGCGGGTCGAGGGCGAGCTGCGGCGGGCGAAGGACGCGGCCGAGGCGGCCAGCCGGGCCAAGAGCGCCTTTCTGGCGAACGTCAGCCACGAGATCCGCACCCCGCTCAACGGCGTGCTGGGCATGGCCCACCTGGTCCTGCAGGATGACCTGTCCCCGGCCCAGCGGGAGCGGGTGCGGGTGCTCAAGACCAGCGCCGACTCGCTCTTGCACGTGCTCAACGACCTGCTCGACTTCTCCAAGATGGAGGCCGGGAAGTTCGATCTCAGCCCGATCCCGTTCCACCTGGCCGACGAGCTGGGCGAAACGATCAAGTGGCTGGCCCTGCGGGCGCACGAGAAGGGGTTGCAGCTGTCCTACTACCAGGAGCCGGACGTGCCGGCCGTGGTGGTCGGCGACCCCGGCCGGCTGCGGCAGGTGCTGGTCAACCTGGTCGGCAACGCGATCAAGTTCACCGAGAAGGGCGAGGTGGCCGTCCGGGTGCGGAAGCAGCCGGCAGCCGGCAGCCGGCAGCAAGCAGCAGACCAACCGGCTCTTTGCCGCCCGCTGCCTGCTGCCTACTGCCTGCTGGAATTCTCCGTCACTGACACCGGCATCGGCATCCCGGCCGACCGGCAGGCCCGCATCTTCGAGCCGTTCGAGCAGGCCGACCCGGCCACCATCCGCCGGTTCGGCGGGACCGGGCTGGGGCTGGCCATTGTCACGCGCCTGGCCGGCCTGATGGGCGGCGGCGTGACGGCCGAGAGCGAAGCCGGCAAGGGCAGCACGTTCCGGTTCACCGCGAAGGTGCAGACGACCGGCGCGCCGAGAGTCGGGCCGCCGGTGCCGCCGCGGTTCGCCGGCTTGCCGGTCCTAGCCGTAGACCCGAACCCGCTGAGCCGCGGGTTGTTGCTGGAGCAGCTGGCCGCCTGGGGGCTGGCCGCCCAAGGGGCCGCCGACCCGGCCGGCGGCGTCGCGCTGGTCCGAGGACTTGGCCGGCCGTTCGATCTGCTCATCCTCGACGCCGGGGCCGCCGTCGCCGACGCGCTGGAAACCTTGCGGCAGCTGCGGGCGGACAGGGCCGCCGGCCCGGCCGTCGTCTGCGTGCCCCCGGCCGGGTGGACCGACCCGTCGCTGGCCCGGGCCGAGGCCGCCAGCACCGCGTTCCTGCCCAAGCCATTTAAGCCGGCCGAGCTGCTCGACACGCTGATCGGCGTGTTGAAGCTGACGCCGCCGACGTGGCTGGCCGGCCGCCGGACCGAGTCGGCCCCGCCGCCGGCCCCGGTGCCGTTGCGGGTGCTCCTGGCCGAGGACAACGCCGTCAACCAGGCGGTCGCCGTCGGCATGCTCCAGGCGGCCGGGCACACCGTCCGCGTCGTGTCCACCGGCCGCGGGGTGTTGGATGCCCTGGCCGCGGAGCCGTTCGACGTCGTCCTGATGGACGTGCAGATGCCGGAGATGGACGGGTTGGAGGCGACGGCCGCCATCCGCGCCGCCGAGGCCGGGACCGTCCGCCGGCTGCCGGTGATCGCGCTGACCGCCCGGGCCATGGCCGGGGACCGGGAGGAGTGCCTGCGGCGAGGCATGGACGACTTCGTCGCCAAGCCGATCCAGCCGCGGGAGCTGTCCCAGGTGCTCGGCCGGCTTCGGCCGCAGCCGGCCGCCCCGCCGCCGCTGGCCCCGCGGCCCCCGTCCGGGCCGGCGGGAGCCGACACCCTCTTCGACGAGGCGGGGTTCCGCGCCCGCTGTTGCGGCCGGGATGAGCTGGCCCGTCAGGTCGCCCGGCTGTTCCTGAACGAGTGCCCCCGCTACCTGGACCGGCTTCGCACGGCGCTGGCCGCCGGCGACGCGACCGCCCTTCAGATAGCCGCCCACACCCTCAAAGGGGCGGTCGGCAACCTCAGCGCCGGCACATCGTTCGCCGCCGCCAAGCGGCTCGACGAGCTAGCTCGGACCGGCAACCTGGCCGACGCCCGCGCCGGCCTGGCCGCCCTGGAGGATGAACTCGACCGCCTTCGCCCGGTCTTGCGGGTCCTGCTCGCCGCCCGCCCGCAGATCCGTAACACCCCGTCAAAACGTGCGCCGTAGCAATTCGGGTGCTACAATAAATCGCACGGCCCGTCCCAGGGGGGCACGCGGTGAAAGTGTTGATCGCCGAAGATGATTCCGTTTCGCGGCTGCTCTTGGACAGCATCCTGCGCGAGTGGGGCTACGACGTCGTCACCACCAGCGACGGGCTGGAAGCGTGGGACGCCCTGACGGGGCCGGCCGCCCCGCGGCTGGCCATCCTCGACTGGCAGATGCCCGGCGTGGACGGGCTGGAGCTATGCCGCCGGCTGCGGGCCGACCGCACCACCGCGTCCACCTACGTCCTGCTCCTGACCGGCAAGGGGGGCACGGACAACGTCGTCCAGGGGCTGCGGAGCGGGGCGAACGACTATCTGACCAAGCCGTTCGATTTGGACGAGCTGTCCGCCCGGTTGGGCGTCGGCCGGCGGGTGGTCGAACTCCAGCAGGCGCTGACGGAGCGGGTGGCCCAGCTAGAGCAGGCGCTGGCCCAGGTCAAGCGGCTGGAGGGGATGATCCCCATCTGCGCCTGGTGCAAGAAGATTCGCAACGAC
>DASXAN010000996.1:0-12320 GCA_036406755.1 Gemmataceae bacterium | reverse complement strand
ACCTGGCCGCCGTAGAACTGGTTGCGGGTGTGGAACTGGTCGGTGATCGCCACGCCGACGCCGGGCGGCAGCGGGGCGCCGCCGAACGCCAGCGTCCCGCCGCCCAGCGGCCGCGACACCTGGTCGATGTCCAGCCGCTCCTCCAGGTCCAGGTAGCGGAACCCGAAGTAGGAATCCACCGTGTAGTCCTGGCAGTGGAACAGGTTCTTGACGATGTTCGCCTCCGCGCCGGCGAAGCGGGAGCGGGTGTCGACGGTGACGGCCCCGGCGACCGCGCCGGGGGCGGACACGACGAAGCCGACCTGGTTGAGCGTCAAGGCGTCGATGACCGGACGGGTCAGGGCCGGGCTGCCGGCCGCGTCGGAGGCGAACGTGCCGCCGGCCGACTGCTGGCCGAAGTAGAACCCGCCCAGCTCCAGGCCGCAGGTGTGGCGGCAGTCCAGCCACAGGCCGGCGTGAAGGTCGAAGCCGTTGAACGTGCCGTAGTCGATGTCCTGGCCGCCGAACAGGACGACGCCGCCCGGGGCGCCGGCGACGCCGCCGACCGGCGGACCGGTCGTGACCAGCGGGACCGGGTTCGGGCCGTTCTTCATCCACCACGCCCGGTAGCCGCCGCCGAGCCAGACCTGCTCCGCCGGGCCGCAGTGGTAGTCGTGCCAGGCGGGCTTGGCCGGCGGCTGGCCGCAGCCGTTCGCGGCGGCCGGCGGTGCGCAGCCGTTGGTTGCGGCCGGCAGCGGGGCCGGCGGCGGTGTGGGTTGTGCGGTCGGGGTCGGCGTGGGGGCCGGCGCGGGGGCGGGCGGGGTTTCCGGCGCCGGCGGGAGCTGGCCCGGCAGCGTCAGCGGGTCGGCCGGCAGGTCGGCGGACAGGGACGCGGGCGGGTTGGCCGGGCGGGCGGCCGGCGGGTCGGCCAGACTCAGCGGGGCGGCCACCAGCAGGGCGCCGACCGACCCGAGGATGCCTGTACGCATGGCGGGCTCCATTCCGCTGGGGGCCGCCGGGACGGGCGTCCGTGCCCGTCCCGGGGCCAAGCCGGACCGGCCGGCCGCAACCGGCGGGCCGTCCGTGGCGCGCCGGCCGCGCAACCGGCGGGCACGGACTATATCGTCCGGGCGGGAGAACCGGCTTGAGCGGCGCCGGCGGAATAGGCGCAAAAGTCGGCCCCCGCGGCGCCGTGGCGACCGCGGGGGCCTGGGGAGTTTCGGCCGCCGTCAGGCGGTGGCGAACAGGGCCGCCAGGTTCGAGCCGTCCCGCAGCGACGGGATGATCAGGTCGCCGGTCGCCGGGTCGATGGCGAACAGGGTCGGGTTGGGGTTGTGGGCGAACGGGAACGTCGCCGCCGGGTCGTTGCTGAACCGGATCCGCGGCGGCGGGGTGGCCGTGTTGCCGTGGAAGGCGGCCACCCGCGTCCTCGGCCCGCGGAACGTGGACACGAGGATGTCCGGGATGCCGTCCCCGTCCACGTCGCCCAGGCCGAGCGACCCGACCCCGGTGGACAGCCCCAGGTCGGAGCCGAACAGCGACGTGGTGCCGTCCGGGCCGAAGGCGAAGAACTGCGTCAGCAGGGCGAACCCGCCGCCGCTGAGGCTGGCCCCGCTGTAGACCTTGACGTGCGGCCCGCCGCCGTTGCCGGCCCCGGTGAGCACGTCGGCCTTGCCGTCCAGGTTGTAGTCGCCGGCCCCCACGTAGACGCCGCCGGTGAAGCCCGCGGCGTAGGCGAAGAACTGCGAGATCAGCCCGCCGGTCGCGCCGTTGAACACCTTCACGTGCGGCCCGCCGCCCGGCCCGGCCCCGGTGACCAGGTCCGGGGTGCCGTCGCCGTTGACGTCGCCGACGGCCACCCGCGCCCCGCCGGTGAAGCCCGCGGCGTAGGCGAAGAACCCGCCGGCCGGGAACAGCGGCGAGGCGAACGCGGCCGCCTTGTGGAAGATGTCCGCCCCGCCCGGGGCGTAGGTGAACGCCCGGACGTGCGGCCCGCCGCCGGCGTCGGCCCCGGTGACGACCTCCGCCCGCCCGTCCCCGTTGAAGTCCCCGGCGGCGACGAACACCCCGCCCTGGAACCGCGGGTCGTAGGCGAAGAACTGGGCGATGATGTCCGAGTTCGCCAGCGGGTGCGGGCTGCCGAACAGGGCCGTCCCGGTCACCACCGTGACGATCGGGCCGTTGTTGTTCGGCCCGTTGCCGATGATCAGGTCGGACGTCCCGTCCCCGTTGAAGTCGCCGAACGTGATCCGGGCCGGGCCGAACGGCGACACCGTGCTGACCAGGTTCGGGGAGACGATGAACGGGTTGGCCGGGGCTTGGCCGCCGGTGATGCCGCCGGTCAGCGGCCGCCCCTGGAGGAACCCGCCGGCGACGATCGTGTACGTCCCCGGGCCGGTCTGGACGGAGTCGGCGAACACGCTCTGCCCGACCAGCGTCTCGATGCCGGTGAACGCCACCGACCGCCGGGTGCCGGGGAAGTCGTACCGCCCCGCGCCGGGGCCGCCCGGGGTGAACGTGATCGGCGAGCCCGGCGGCAGGTCGGTCAGGATCAGGAACAGCGAGTCGCCGGGGGCCGTCGTCGGCAGGTTGCCGTTGACGATGACCTGGACGTTGGCGCTGGGGCGGATGTTGAACGTCTCCCGGAACGGGTTGTCCGGGGCCGGCGGGGCGGACGTGTCGGACGCCGGCCCGGTCGGGTTCGTCGGCCCGGTCGGGACGCCGGGGGCCGGCGCCTCCGCCCCGGTCGGCACGCCGAACCGGAACAGGCCGGTCGTCTGGGCCTCGGCGTCGAACGTGACCGTGCGGACGGTGGTCGGGATCAGGGCGGCCGGCACCGGCGTCTGGCCGGGGTTGAGCAGGAAGTTGCCGTTACCCAACTTGAACAGCGGGTCGGCGAAGTTGTGGTCCACGGCCGAGAAGTCGGTCCCGGTCCGCAGGTTCGACCCGCCGTTGGTGGTCGTGATGCCGCGGGTCAGGGCGAACGTGCCGTCGGCCGCCACCGTGCCCACCGACACGGCGCCGAGGGTGGCGAAGTCCATACGGCCGCCGGGGGCGGAGTTGAACCCGGCGAAGGTGCGGACGTCGTTGCCGGTGCCGGCCGCGTAGTTCGTGGCCGTGATCAGGCTGACGTCGCCGGTCGTCGTATTGCGGACGCCGAGCGTGCCGGTGACGACCGGCCCGTTGACCGCCTGCGTCAGGCCGCCGCCCGTTTGTAGCCGCACCGTGCCGGTCGGGCCGGTGCTGACGCCGGTCACGGCGTCGAACAGCGGCGGCAGGGCCGGCGGGGCCGGGTCGGCCGTGACCGTGGTCAGGATCAGGCCGGCGACGTTGCGGAAGTTGATGTTTCCGAGCGGGGCGGAGGCGGCGAAGGCCCCGGGCGGGCCGAGGACGGAGACGAAGTTGTCCCGGTCGAGGAGGATGCTGCCGGCCGTCGAGCTGACCGCCAGGGCGGAGGCGGAGATCGCGCCGGTCGTCGGGCCGCTCGCCGCCGGCGGGACGGTCGGGCCGGCGGCCGGGCCGGTCACCGGGTTCGGGTCCTGCACGACGTTGCCGCCGGCGTGCAGCCGCACCGTGGCCGTGCCGACCGTGATCGGGGAAACGATGTTCAGCGTCTCGACGCCCCGGCCCAGGGCGTCGTTGCGGACGGTGACGTTGCCGTCGTTGGTCAGGATGCCGGTCGCCCCGAGGGCGCACACGCCGTCGGCGATCGTGCCGATGATCAGGCCGGTGCCGCTGGCGTCGCGGAAGCGGACGGCGGCGCCGAGGGCCGTGTCCCGGGCGGCGAACGTGCCGGTGACCAGGTTGTTCGCCTGCGACAGGTCCACGTTGCCGTTGGCCCGGACGGCCAGATCCTGGGTGGCGACGACGCCGACGGCCGTCTGGGTGACGGCCGCACCGGAGTTGAGCCGCACCGTGGCGGTGGTGGCCCCGGTCCCGCTCGGCCGCGTGTTGATGACGTCCGTCACCGACACCGGGCCGGCGGTGCTGACCAACTCGACGTCGCCGTTGTTCGTGGTCACGCCCGCCGCCCCGGCCGCACACACGTCACTGGTCACGGTGCCGATGGTGATGGCGGGACCGTTGAGGAAGCGGACGAACGCGCCCGGGCCGGAGTCGTTGGCCGCGAACGTGCCGGCCACGGTGTTCGACACCTGGCACAGGTCCACGTTGCCGTTGGCGACCACCGCCAGGTTCTGAGCCCGGATCGACCCGGCCCCGCCGGGCGTCTGGGTGACGGCCCCGCCGGTGGCGAGCCGCACGGTCGCCGTCCCGACGTCGATCGGCCGGGCGAGCGTGATCGGCCCGGCCTGGCTGACCAGCGAGGCGTCCCCGTTCGACGTCGTCACCCCGTCGGCCCCGGGGGCGCACGGGTCGCCGGCCACCGTGCCGACGGTGAACCCGGCCGTGTCGAGGAAGCGGACGAACGCCCCGGCGGCCGCGTCGAACGCCGCGAACGTTCCGGTGACGGTGTTGGCCACCTGGCACAGGTCCACGTTGCCGTTGGCGAACACACTCAAGTTCCCGGCCGTGACCGCCCCGGCCCCGCCCGGCGTTTGGGTGACGGCCCCGCCGGTGGCGAGCCGCACGGTCGCCGTCCCGGCGTTGACCGGTTGGGCGAGCGTGATCGGGCCGGCCTGGCTGGCCAGCGAGGCGTCCCCGTTATTCGTCACGACGCCGGTCGCCCCGGCGGCGCACACGTCTGCGGTGACCGCGCCGACGGTGAACCCGGGGCCGTCGAGGAAGCGGACGAAGGCGCCGGCCCCGGTGTCGGCCGCGGCGAAGTTGCCGGTGACGTTGTTGACCACCTGACAGAGATCGACGTTGCCGTTGGCGACCACGGCCAGGTCGGTGGCGGTGATCGCCCCGGCCCCGCCCCCGGTCTGCGTGACCGCCCCGCCGGAGTTGATCCGAACCGTCGCCGTCCCCGCGTTGACGGCCTGCGTCAGCGTGATCGGCCCGGCCTGGCTGACGAGGCTGATGTCGCCGTTGGTCGTCACGACGCCGGTCGCCCCGAGGGCACAGGCGTCCGCGGCGACGGTGCCGACCGTGAATCCAGTCGTGTCGAGGAAGCGGACGAACGCGCCGGCCACCGTCACGCTCGCCGCGAACGTGCCGGGGACCGTGTTGGCCACCTGACACAGGTCCACATTGCCGTTGGCGCGGGCGGCCAGGTTCGCGGCGGTGATCGACCCCGCGCCGCCGGCCGTCTGCGTGACCGCCCCGCCGGCGTTGATCCGCACCGTGCCGGCCCCCGCGTTGACCGGCTGGGCCAGCACGATCGCGCCGCCGCTCACCAGATCGACGTCCCCGTTGTTGGTCGTGACGCCGGTCGCCCCGGCGGCGCACACGTCTGCGGTGACCGCGCCAACGGTGAACCCGACGGTGTCGTTGAAGGCGACGAGCGCCCCGGCCCCGGTGTCCTGGGCCGCGAACGTGCCGGAAACGACGTTGGGCGCCACGCACAGGTTGACGGTTCCGTTGGCCACGACCGCCAGATTCTGAGCGGTGATGACGCCGGCAGCGTTCTGCGTGACCGCCGCGCCCGAGTTGATCCGCACGGTCGCCGTGCCGGCGTTGACCGCCTGATTCAGCGTGATCGGCCCGGCGGTGCTCACCAAGTCGATGTCGCCGTTGTTCGTCACGACCCCGGTCGCCCCGGTCGCGCACGCATCGGAAGCGACCGTGCCGACGGTGAATCCGGCCGTGTCGAGGAAGCGGACGAACGCCCCGGCCGCCGTGTCGCTGACGGCGACGTTGCCGGTGACGGTGTTCGCCACCTGGCACAGGTCCACGTTCCCGCTGGCGACGACGGGCAGGTCGCCGGCCGTGACGGCCCCGGCCCCGCCGGGCGTCTGGGTGACGGCCCCGGCGGAGTTCAGCCGCACCGTGCCGGTGCCGGCGTTGACCGGCTGGAGCAGGGTCAGGTCCCCGGCCGTGTTCACCAGGTCGATGGTGCCGTTGTTGGACCGCACGCCGACGGCGTCGGCGGTGAAGCAGGTGGACGCGGTCACCGTCCCGACCGTGTAGCCGGTGGCGTCGAGGAAGTGGACGAAGTTTCCGGCCGGCCCGCCGGAGGCGTCGGCCGCGAACGTCCCGGTCACCGAGTTGGGGGCGCCGGCCACGCACAGGTCGATGGAGCCGCCGGACCGGACGCCCAGGTTGACGGCCGAGATGGTGCCGGCCGCGGTCTGGGTGACGCTGCCGCCGGCCTGAATGCGGGCCGTGCCGCCGGTCGCGTTCACCGGAGCGGTCAGGTCGATGTTGCCGGGCGAGCAGATCGTCACGTCCGTGACGGGGCCGGGCACGGGGCTACCCAGGCCGCTGGCCCCGGTGAAGCAGCCGGACGCGGCGACCGTGCCGACCGTGAAGGCCGTGTCGTCCATGAACCGGACCACCCCGCCCGTCGTGTTCAGGGCGACGGTCCCCGGGACGTGGTTGGTCGGGGCGGCCTGGTCGAGGATGATGTCGCCGCCGGCGGTGACGCCGAGGTTGGTGGCCGTGATCTTGCCGGCGGCCGCCTGCGTGACCGCACCGGCCGACGCCAGCCGGACCGTCCCCGTGCCGGCGGTCACCGCCTGCGTCAGAGAGATGTCGCCGGTAATGGTGCAGAGCGTGGTGTCATGGTCGAAGGTGAAGATGCCGACGCCGGTCACGACCTCCGGGCCCGAGGTCACGGAGCCGACGGTCAGGGCGCCGCTGTTGCGGTAGTTCACGACCGCGTCGGTGGAAGCGGCGAGCGTCGTCACCTGGTTGGTCGTGCTGGTGTCCAGCGCGAACGGCCGGGAGGGGCCGGGGATGGGCGAGTTGAGCAGCAGCAAGCCGGCGGCGGTGATGCTCGCCGTGGCGGCCTCCGTAGCGCCGGCGGCCCCCGCCGGCAGCCCGGCGTTGGCCACCAGGACATTCAGGGCCACCGTCGCGGCGGCCGTGACGGCCCCGTTGATCGCGATCACGCCCTCGCCGTCGGTGTCGCCGAACCCGCTGCGGAGGTCGACGTCCCCGGCCGCCTGGGCCGTGCCGTTGACGATGACGTCATCCCCCGCCAGCAGGACCACGTCGCCGCCGGTGGAGCGGACGGTGACGCCGGCGTTGACCGTCAGGTCGTCGGCGAACGCCGGGGCGTCGCTCGTCTCGCCGGCCGTGAGCGTGATCGTGCCGGCCGCCGTCACGTCGGCCGCGACCGTCAGCGGGCTCTGCGCGGTGACCGTCACGGCGCCGCCCGGGGCCGTGTTGGTGACGCCGGTGACGGTGACGCCCACGACCGGCCCGACCGACGTGATCGTCAGGGCGCCGGTGTTGACGACGTCGATGTTGCCGGCGGTCGTGTTGTTGGCCGCGAAGTTCGCCACGGCCGTTTCCAGGCTGTTGCCGCTGCCGATGCCGTTGGCCGCCTGCGCCGCCAAGCCGGCGGCGGTGACGTTGGTGGCCGCCCCGTTGTTGTCGATGACGGCGCCGGCGGCGGCGGTCAGGCGGACGTTGCTCGGATTGGGGCCGAGGGCCGACACGGCCCCGACCAGAATGTTGCCGGCGGTCGCGACCAGGGCGACGTTCCGGGCGGCGCCGCCGGCCACGTTGCCGGCGGTCACGAGGGTGGCGGTCATGGTGCCGCCGGACGTCAGGACGATGTTGCCGTCCACGGTGGTCGCGCTGGTGACGACCAAGGCGTCGGTGTCGGTCACCCAGATGCCGGGCGTCGGCGCCCCGGCGAACGGGCCGGCCCCGGTCGTCGCGGCGACCAGGGAGTTGACCGTCGAGTCGATGTCGGGCGTCGCGCCCGGCTGGCCGATCGCCCGGGCGGCGGTCAGCGTCAGCACGTCCCCACTGATCACCGTGGCGTCGTTGCCGTCGTCGAGGATGTTGCCGGCCGTGGCGGTCAGCGTCACGTCGTCGGCGGCGGTGACGGTCTGGACGGTGACGTCGCCGGCGTCGGCGAGCAGGTCGATGTCGCTGCCGGCCCCGCCGGCGGTCAGCGACACCAGGGTGACGCCGTTGGTCTCGGCGAGGAACTGACTGGCGGCGGCGCTGGCGGTCGTCAGCCGGTCCACGTTGAACCGGAACCGGGCGGCGGCGGAGCCGATGCCGGCCGGGGCGGTGATCTCCAGGTTGTTGGTGACGACGCTCACCGTGGCCGCGGTGTCCTGGGTGACCGTGCCGCCGTCCTCGGCGGTGGTGTTCTCGGTGTCGGCCACCAGCTGCACCGTATGGGTGCCGCCGCCGGTGGTGAGCACGTTGGCCGTGCCCTGGAAGACGACGTCGTCGCCGGCCTCGAACCGCAGGGTGGCGTCGGTGGCGCTGTTGAGGGTGACGGTGACGCCGGTGGCGATGGTCAGGTCGTCGCCGGCGGCGGCCGCGTTGCCGCCGGCCGAGAAGGTGAACGACCCACCGACGGTGACGTTCATGGCAATCGTCAGCGGGCTGAGCGCGGTGACGTCGCCGCCCAGGGCGGAGGAGGACACGGTGATGGTGTCCACCGGGGCGATGGTGACGCCGCCGATCAGGTCGCTGACCCGGACCAGGCCGCTGGTGGAGTTCACGAACGCCAGGGTCGTCACGTTGACGTCCATGACGGTGAACGTCCCGGCGTCGCCGATGCCGGCCGCCGCCTGGATGGCCAGGTTAGTGACGGTGATGTCCGGCGGGATGCTGAACGAGTCGTCGCGGACGGCCCCGCCGGTGAGCAGCGACAGGGTGTTGAAGCCGGCGTGCGTGGCGACCGGCCCGTCCACGCTGATGTCCCCGGCGTTGTCGGTCCGGCCGACGCGGAGGACGCCGGCGGTGACCTGGTCGAGTTCGGCGTCGCTCAGGCCGAGGGCGTTGGCCGCAGCGCCGCCGCCCAGGCTGACGGGCCGGGCGGTCGTCCCCGCCTGCCGCAAGGTGACGACCCCGGTGCCGGCGGCGACCGGATCGCTAATGACCATGTCGTCGGCGCTGATCGTGATGTCGCCGCCGGAGGATTGCACATGACCGCCCGCCCCGGACGTCAGGGTGAAGACGCCCCCGGCCCCCGTGGTCAGGCTGATGCCGCCGGACCCGGTGTTCGTCACCCGCGCCCCCGCCACGCCCCCGGTCGCACGCAGGGTGACGTTGCGGCCGGCGACGGCCGTCAGCGTTCCGGACCCGCCTTCGACGTCCATCCGGCTGTTGAAGTCAACGATGATGTCGCGGCCGGCCGTGGCCGTGAGGCTGCCGCCGGCGGAAACGACGCTCCCGAAGCTGGTCGCGTTGCCGAGCAGGATGTCCCGGCCGGCTTCGACGACTACGGCCCCCCCGTTGGTCGAGCGGACGGCGTTCGAACCGCTCTGCCCCCCCGTCTGGAGGTCCGCGGCCGCCCCGGTCGCCCGGATCGTGACGGCGCCGGGGGCCCGAACCAGTTCGTCGAGGGTGGTGACCGAGATACTGCCGGCGTTGACGAGCTGGATGTCCCCCGACCCGCCCGTGACGCGGACGCCGCCGAGCGCCCCACTGACGCCGCCGATCGCCAGGTCGCCGATGTTGCTGATGAAGATGCCGCCGGTGCCGGTCTGGGCTTCCAGGTTGCTAACCTGCGTCCGCAGCGGGCCGGCCGCGGTGCCGATCCCGGTCGAAGCGTTGACCGCCAGGGTGGTCGCCAGCAGTGGCGTCGGGAACGGGCCGCCCTGGCTCACCGAACCGGTTGCGGCCGAAATCGTGGCCCCGGCCAGTGACGTGGGGGCGGCGAATGTGCCGGCCGTGAGGCTGCCCGTAACCACATTGCCGTTCGCGTTGATGGTGACCGATTCGTTCACGCCATCCAGGTTGAGATCCACGATCGTGATGTTTCCAACCAGGCCGGCACCGGTCCCGCTTCGGAAGGTCACACTCTGGTTGCCCGGCAGGCTCGCGAGTTGGGCACCCGTTTGGTCGGTGATGTTCCCGGCTTCACTTCCGGTCGAGCCAGAATCGATAACGACGCTGTTTCCAACCAACAGGGCGTTCTCGACGTCATGCCAATTGAGGTTGGCTCCCGTTGCGGTGGCCGTGAACGTCGTCGTCGTCGCGACGGTTGCCGCGGTCACGCCGACCGTGGCGTTAACTGACAACGTCATGTTGAACGCCGGCACGACCCGGTCTTCCAGGGCCGTCATCGACAGCCGGGTGGTCCGGCCGAGCAGGCCGGCCGGCGGGCGGGCGCCCCGGCGGCGGGCGGTGCGGCTGAGGGGGGAGACGAAGGCGCGTTGCCACCAGGTGCGGAACATGGCGTGGATTCCCGGGTGTGCGTCAGTCGGTGCAAGGACCCGGCGCCGGGGTTGAGACGGCGCGGGGAGCGGGCGGGCGGCAACCCGGGCGGGGGCACCGGAGTTGGGAAGGGCCGGGTCACGGGGGACGGGCCTGCGTCCCGGTGGCGCACGGCGGGCGGCCGCGGTCGCGGGTCAGGGGTCGCCGGCGGGTCCGTTCAACCGCTCGCCATGCGATCACCTGTTATGGCGTACCGACCAGTATCGGGGCCGGTGGATGCGCGTTCAAGAGGAAAGTGACCGAAAAGTTGACCAAATCAGATAATCGGACCCATCCCACCCACACTGCCGGCGTCGCCGGAAACCCCAAACCTCAAGTCCCAAGCACCAAACCTAACCGGTCTATTCGGGTTAGGGTTTGGTGCTTGGGATTTGGAGTTTACCGCCGAAGGCGGTTAGTATGTCAGCTGACTGGCGAAGTAGAAATTCGTCCCCGGCCGGAACAGCGGGTCCACCCCGATGATGTTCCCGCTGATCGGGTCCAGGTGGGCCCGGTAGTTGATGTCGCCGATGTTCTCCACGCCGGCCGACACCAGCCACTTGTCCGTCACCTGCCAGTACGACCGCACGTCGAACACCGTGTAGCCGCTCGTCGTCAGCTCGCCGAGGCTGCTGGCCACCGAGTTCTGGCCCCAGGCCACGTGGGCCGCGAACTCGACCGTCCACTTCGGGCTGTCGGTCGCCTTGCGGAGCGGCTCGTGGACGCGGATCCCCAGCCGCATGTCCAGCGGCGGGATCTGCGGCAGCGGCTCGGTGGCCGTCGCGTGCTCGCCGGTCACCAGGTTGTTCCGCCGGCTGCTGGCCAGGTACAGCGGCCGGCGGTCGTCGGCGTGCGTCTCGTCGATCCCCTTGACGTACCCGAGGTTGGCGAACGGCGTCAGCCAGCTGGTCGCGTCCACGATGGCGAACATCTCGCCGCCGGCCAGGGTGGCCCGGTCGGTGTTGGTGAAGATCACCTGCGTCAGCCCCGGGCCGAGCTTGTTGGCGTCGAAGGTGATGTAGTCGTCCACCTGGGCGTAAAACCCGGTCACCCCGCCGCGGAACCACTCGTAGTCGGCCCTCAGGCCCACGTCGAACTGGCTCAGCCGCTCCTTGGCCAGGTTCGGGTCGCCGATCAGCCGGCTCGTGCCCTGCTGCAAGACGCCGATGAACGGGCCGGTGGCGTACAGCTCCGTCAGCGTCGGGGCCCGCTCGGCGTACCCGGCGGCCGTGACGGCCGTGATGTGCTCGTCCAGCATGTACTCGCTGGTGGCGAACCCGCTGAACAGGTCGAACGTGCGGTTCAGGTCGTTGTTGTTCGGGTTGGTCGAGAAGACGATCGGGTCGAAGCTGGTCGGGTTGAGCCCCGGCGGCTGGGTGCCCGGCAGGGTCGGCGACCCGAACAGGGCAAAGTTCCCGCTGATCTGCCGGGGGTCGCTGCTGGTGCTGACGAAGTCCACCCGCCCGCCGACCCTCACCTTCAACCGGTCGGTCACCGGGGTGGACAGCTCGGCGAACAGCCCGGGGTCCACCCACGTCGACCGCGGGATGCCCTGTTGCTGCTGCAGCGTCTGCGGCACCACCGACGGCCCGGGGAACGTGGCGACCGGGTCGCCGGCGATCTGGCGGATGTTGATGTTCTCGACCAGCGTCTGGCCGAGGACGTTCAGGTCGGTGCCGGCCGTCAAGAGCGGCGTCTTGCCGCCGACCTCGCCCCAGCTCCAGGCCGCCCGGTAGCCGAGCGACTTGTTACTGAAGCGGGTGTCGGAGAAGTCTAGGAACTGGTTCGGGCCGACCACCGTCGCCGGGATGAACACCCCGATCGGGAACGTCGCCGTGATCGGGTTGAACGACACGTTCAGCAGCCGGTCGACGAACGCCTGCTTGGCCCCGAGCTGCGTGTCGCCGGTGGCCACGGTCGTGTTGTACCAGGCATCCACGGACATCCGGTCGAAGTACGGCGTCTTGTTGAGCGTGTACCGGAGGTTGTACGCCTCGGTGTCCAGGTCGCGGATGTCGAAGTACAGGCCGGGGAACTCGACGTTGGTCTGGTGGACCCGCAGGCCCTTGAACTCGATCTTCGAGTTGGGCGACAGGTCGAACCCCATC
>DASXAN010000995.1:0-6270 GCA_036406755.1 Gemmataceae bacterium | reverse complement strand
TGTCCCGGTCCAGGACCAGCAGCCGGCGGATCTGCCGGGCGGCCATCGTGTCGGCCGCGTCCTTCACGTCCTGGTCCTCGAAGCAGTACACCACGTCCGGCGTCATCACGTCCCGGACCGGGCACCGCGTCGGGTCCTTGCCGTCGGCCGTGGCCCGGACGGTGATGTCCCGGTCGGTCACCATGCCGGCCAGCCGGTCGCGGTCGCACACCGGCAGCGGGCCGACGTCCAGGTCCCGCATCTTCCGGGCGGCCGCCTGCACGGTATCGTCCGGGGACACGCATTCCACGTTCCGCGTCATCACGTCTTTCACGCGCATGGGTCACCTCTCAAACGGGCGGTCCGACGAACACCTACCGCAACCGCCGTACCGCGGGCCGGCGGCGGCATCCCTCCCGTTCGCACCCCGCGAGCGGTTTGCCCCGCGCCCCGTAGAGGAATAACCTGGGTACGAGGCGGACACCGAGGGCCGCGCGATCACCGCCCCTCGGGACGCCGGGCAACCGGGAGTCGTCGGATGAGACGAACGACCAGCCGTTTCGCCGCCGTCGTGGGGGCGGCCGTGGTGGCCTGCGGGCACGCGGCGGGACAGCCGCCCGCCCCGGCCCCGAACCCGGACTCGCAGTACCGGCTGGGGCCGGACTCGCTGCCGCAGGAGGGTGTGCCCAAGGGGGAGATCCGGGGGCCGTTTACGCTGCCGTGCCAGGTCTTCCCCGGCACCCGGCACACCTACTGGGTGTACGTCCCGGCCCAGTACGACCCGGCGGTGCCGGCGGCGGTGATGGTCTTCAACGACGGGCAGGCGTTCAAGGCCGAACAGGGCGACCTGCGGGCCCAGAACGTGATGGACAACCTGATCTACCGGCGGGAGATCCCGGTCATGCTCGGCGTGTTCATCAACCCCGGCCGGCGGCCCGACCAGCCGGAGCCGACGCTCAAGAGCTGGGGCGACCGCAACACCAACCGGCCGACCGAGTACAACTCGCTCGACGACCGGTACGCCCGCGTGGTGACGGAGGAGCTGATGCCCGCGCTGGCGAAGGACTACACCGTCTCGAAGGACCCGGAGATGCACGGCATCGGCGGGTCGAGCTCCGGGGCGATCGCGGCGTTCACGGTCGCCTGGGAGCGGCCGGACCACTTCCGCAAGGTGCTCTCCAACGTCGGCAGCTTCGTCAACCTGCGGGGCGGGCACGTCTACCCGGAGAAGGTGCTGGCGGCCGAGCGGAAGCCGATCCGCGTCTACCTGTGCGACGGCCGCAACGACAACCGCGGCCTGCGCAACGGCAGGTACGATGAGACGCGGGACTGGTTCTTCCAGAACGTCCGGCTGATGAAGGCGCTGACGCAAAAGGGGTACGACGTGAACTACTCGTGGGGGATGAACAACCACGGGCAGAAGTTCGGCGGGGCGATCCTGCCGGAGATGATGCGGTGGCTGTGGCGGGACGGGCCGGTCTCGACCGACCCGCGGGACACGGTCGAGCGCGGGTTCCGCCCGCCGGCCGCGAAGAAGGACTAGCGCGCTTTCCGCGAACCCGTGGCGAGCGGCGGCCAACGAGGAGCAGTCACGTCGCGGCCGCGATCCGATACCGGGCCAGGACCGCGGTGACGTTGTCCCGGCCCCCGTTCGCCAGGGCCCGATCGACCAGGGCCTGGCAGGCGTCGGCGGCGGTCGTGGCTTTCCGCAGGGTCGCCGCGATCGCCTCGTCATCCACCATGTCCGTCAGGCCGTCCGTGCACAGCAGGACCTGGTCGGCGTCGTGCAGCTCCACGAACCGGATGTCCACGCCCTTCCAGTGCTTCGGCCCGCCCAGGGCGCGGGTCAGGACGTGGCGGAAGACGTGCGTGGCGACCTCGGCCGGGGCGAGGCCGCCGGCGTCGGCCAGGTCCTGTGAGAGGGTGTGGTCGCGGGTCAGCTGGAACAGCACGCCGTCGCGGAGCAGGTAGGCCCGCGAGTCGCCGACGTGGGCCAGGATCAGGAGCGGGCCGAGGTTGCGGGCCACGGTCAACGTCGTGCCCATGCCAGCCAGGGACGGGTCGGCCCCGGCCTCGGCCCGCAGGACGGCGTCCACCTGGTGGTACCACCGACGGGTCCGTTCCGCCGACCGCTCCTGCTCCTCCTCGCCGATCAGCAGGACCCAGTCGGGCGTGTCGAGGACGAGGTGGACGAGGGAGGTGACGGCCAGCCGGCTGGCCACCTCGCCGCCGGCGTGGCCGCCGACGCCGTCGGCGACGAGCAGGCCGTAGCCCTCGGCGTCGTACCGGTCGAGGATGTGCCCGGCCGGCACGTTGGTCTGGAGGGTTTGCAGGTACCGGCCGTAGTGGACGACCAGGTACATGTCCTCGTTGTTGGACCGGACGAGCCCGGGGTGGGTCGCGGCCCCGTGGCCGACCAGCACCTTCGGCAGGGCGTGCCGCGGTCCCGGGCCGGGCGGAACGGACGGGGCCGCCGGGTATTCGGCCGTCTCGGACTGAGGCCGTGTCATGTTCGCGTGTCCTCCCGAGCCCGGGACAACCCCTCCCGTGCGGCCGGCGACCGGCCCGACGGACCGGGCGACCGAGGACGATTTCACCCGGACCAGGCGGGACGGGGGCGTGACGGGCGCCCGGAGTACGGTCGCCGGGTGGCGAAGTTGTTCGGCTCCCAGCTTACCCGGACGGGCGTGGAGGTGGCGAGAAAAATCCGTCCGGCGGCCTGCCCGCTCTGACGGCTGCGGCTGCCACAACTGCCTGCTGGCTGAAGGACAGCGAGTCTGTCCGGCGCGGCCCGGCCGCTGCGGAGCAGCTGGGCCCGCGGCGGTTTCTGAATTCGCGAAACGCGAAATTCTCCCTTGACTTTTGCTTCGCAAAACGCGAAGAATACTCATCAAGACAGTCTGCCCCTTCTTCGCCGGCTGCGTTGGCCGGCATGAGGCTGTCGGTGCAGGGCCCCTTCCCGTCAAAGGACTAAGGCCGCTGCAAGGAGTTTGACCATGATCGCACCTGCCTGCTTGATGCTACGCGTGGCCGCGGGGCCGCCCTAGACCCGCCGCCATGCGAGCCTCAAGGTCGAGCAATCGAGACCTGAGCGAGGCCTGGCATGCACGTCATCTCGTTGAAGAGGCTTCGCGAGTTCTGGAGCGAATACCCCGATGCCGAAGAACCGCTCCGAGCTTGGCACCGCATCGTCGAGGCGGCCGATTGGCAGACGTTTGCCGACGTCCGCGAGGTCTACCGGTCGGCAGACCTTGTTGGGAAGTTCGTGGTGTTCAATATCGGAGGCAACAAGTACCGGTTGGTCGCGGCCATCCACTTCAACCGCGGCAAAGTGTTCATCCGCCATGTGCTCACGCACAAGGAGTATGACTCCGAAAAGTGGAAGGACGATTGACCGCCGGCGAGGTGCCCCAGGAGGCAAGCGTATGGCGGTTCGTGGGTCTGCTCGGCGGCAGCCCGACGCCTACTTCGAGCTGGTGCACCGCTTCCCGCTGACGGTGATCCGTGACGACGATCACCTGGACCGCGCCGTCGAAATGATCGACGAGTTGATCGACCGAATCAAGCTGAGCGCCGGAGAACAGGAGTACCTCGACGCACTCAGCGCCTTGGTAGAGTGCTACGAGAAGGACACCATCCCGGTCAAGCCGGTCGGCGGGGTGGCCATGCTCAAGCACTTGATGGAGGCAAAGGGAGTCAATCAATCCGAGGTTGCCCAAGGAGCGAACATCGCCGAATCCACGGTGTCGGAAATCTTAGCGGGGAAGCGGCGGATCAGCCGCGACCACGTCGGTACGCTCGCCCGGTTCTTCAACATTGACCGCAGCGTGTTCATCGGCGACTGGTGAACCAGCGCGGCGTCCCAACGCCGCTTGAAAGCGGCCCGCGGGAACTAATCCCGCGTCATTCACGCTGCCCCGGCCAGCTCGATCGAGCTGGCCGGGGCCGTTGTGTTCCCGGAGAAGAAAAGGGTACATCCATTCTTGCCGCTGGACGCTCCTGGTCCGTCGCGGCCACCTCGGCGTTCGCCCATCCGGCCGCCGGACGCCCCGGAAAACGATGAGCCCGCCCCTCGGCAACGGGGGGGGGGCTCGTGCTGTGCGGCCGGGGTACTGGGGCCAGGAGGCACTCGGCGCCCGGCCCCGCTCGCGGCCGGCGGTGTCGGGGTCCTAGTCGAGGATCTTGTTGGCGTCCGCGATGACCTTCTTGATCGCGTCCTTGGTGAGCTGGCCCTTGCCGAAGGCGTGGTTGGCCTTGACCGTCTGGTCCCGCCAGAGCAGGACCGTCACCTCGGCGTCCTTGGCGATCTTGTAGTCGGCCGGCCCGGCCGTGCCCTCGAACAGGGTCAGCGGGCAGTGTTCGATCTTGGCGTCCTTGGCCAGGGCCTTGAGTTGGCGTTCCGTCTTGTCGGCGTCGTCGGTGAGGACGACGACGAACGCGGCCAGCTTCTTGTCCTCGTGGGCCTTGACGGCGGCATCGATCTGCTTGACCAGACCGGTCAAGTCGCCCGTCGTCGCGCGGGTGAAGATCGCGACGACCGGACGGTCACCGTACCGTCAGCGGTAGCAGAGGGTCGTGCCGGCGTTCGGGCCGGTGACGTCGCGGACCTCGAACGGGGTGGCGGGGTCGCCCACCGCCAGCCCGGACTTGATCGCCTCGCCCGCCGCGGCCGCGCCGGCGAGGGCGCAGACGACGGCAGCGGGCGGCAGCAACAACCTTCTCATGAACGGGTCTCCTTGAGTTGGGAATGACCGTCCCGGCCACACAGCGAGGCGCATTGTACCCCCACCGCGGGCGGCCGCCAGTCGGCGGGGCCAACGATCGACCGGCGAGGAAAAGGGGACATGCACGAAGAACAGGCGACATCCATCTTGTAGCCGGCCGCCCGACCGGGCCTTCGCCCGTTCTGGCCCGCGCCAAGCCGGCCCCGTCATGGGCGCCGGCCGGACGGGGTGCGGGCACTTTTATGTTGCAATCGTCCGGCCGCGAGTGCTCAATAGTATCCAGCCCTCGTAAGGCCGAATGCAGCCGTCCGTGGCGAACCGTTCGCGCGGTCGCCCGGACCACGGCTGGTCATGTCCGACGACAACGCCCCGGCACTCTCGGAGGCGCACCACACATGGGCGACGACCAGGACGCGGCGAAATCGGAAGCGGACCGCGAACTCGAACGGGAAATCCGCGCCGGCCGGGAGTTCAGCCTGGCCGACGCCATTGGGCGGCTGGCCGGCCCGGGCGCGATGAAGGGCGCGTCGCCCGTCTCGGGCCTGGAACAGGCCGGGGCCGAGATCGAGTCGTGGTTGCGGCGCCGGCTCACCGACGGGCCCGGGGCGCTCCAGGCCGTCCTGCTCCGCCGCGTCACGGGGAGCGAACTTTTGCTCAACAACTTCGACCGGCCGCTCGTCGTCCTGGCCGGCTACTGCCAAAAAGTTCTCGGCTCGGACTACGACTTGACGGAGTTGGTGCGCGAAGCCGACGTCGAATGGGGGCACGCCCTCGACGAGCGGCCGCACTTCGAACGTGAGGGCGCCCCGGCCGACCCCGACGACCCGTACACGGTCGAGTCGGTCCGCACCGCGTTGTCCGGGGTCATCCGGCAACTGGCGGCCGGCGAGGCGTAGATCGTCGGAGCAAGGTGGTCAAGGTAACGACCATGAAGACGGCGAAGTGACTGAGGCCCCGATCATCCGCGTCAACCCCGAGGTCATCGCATGGCGATCATTCACCGCATCGGCACCCCGGAGAACGACAGCGAAGCCCGGGCGATCAAGCGGTTCGCCAAGGACCTGCCCGAAGACTACTTCGTCTTCCACAACTTCGAAGTGACCACCGGCCGCGGGCTGCCGTACGAGTACGACATCGCCGTCCTCACCCCGCACGCCCTGTACCACGTCGAAGTCAAGGGCTACCAGGGCGAGATCCGCGGCAACCCGCTCCAGTGGTTCTTCGAGAACGGCGGCGTCTACCCCAGCCCGATCCCGCTGGCCAACAAGAAGACCAAGATCCTGGCCGGCAAGCTCAAACAGCATTCCCACCGGCTCGACAGCGTGTTCGTGGACACGCTCATCCTGCTGACCGAGGACCGCGCCCGCGCCAAGCTCAACGACGACCAGGCCGGTCGGGTGGTCCACCTCCGCGACGCCGTCGAGCGGCTGAGCGACCCCAAGTACCTGCCCGTCAGTACCGGGAACGTCGCGGCGCTGCACAACCTGGTCTGCGAGGCCCTCTTCACCACCCGCCCGGCCCAGAAGGTCCAGCGGATCGGCCTGTACGACGTCGCGGCCAAGCTGGA
>DASXAN010000994.1:0-1718 GCA_036406755.1 Gemmataceae bacterium | reverse complement strand
GTGGACCAGGACTTCACCCTCGACCCCGGCGTGACGCTCTCCGGCCGCGTCCTCCACGACGGCAAGCCGCGGGCAGGAGTCGTGATGAAGCTGGTGCGGTCCATCCCCCTGGGCGACGGCCGCTCCGCCCGGTCGTCCGAGTGCGGGGAATGCACGACCGACGTCGACGGCCGCTACCGCGTCGGCGGACTGAAGGCCGGCGACCGATACTTCTTCATGATCGAGGACCCGGCCGGCATGGCCGACCCGGGCTGGCACTACCAGTCGCCGTACATCCAGACCCTGCGACCGGGGGCGGACGAGGTCAAGCTGCCCGACGTCAAGCTGATGTCGCGGGCCCAGACGCTCCGTGGGGTGGTCGTGGACCCGCAGGGCAAGCCGGTCGCCGGGCTGACCGTCAGCGCCCGGTTGGGCAACGGGCAGAGCCTCTCGCGGCCGCAGACCGGGCCGCCGCCGTGGACGGAGACGGACGAGCGGGGCCGGTTCGAGCTGCGGCAGCTGCCGGACCAGCCGCTGGAGCTGATGATCTACCGCCGCAGCCCCGGCGGGACGCGCATCCGCTACCCGGCCGTCGTCCGGCCGGCCGTCAACGCCCAGGACATCCGCGCCGTGTTCGACCCGACCCTGGGCGGCGAGGTCGAAGACCTGGACGCCCCGGAGAAGCCGCCCGCCAAGCCGTGAGGGGAGCCGAGCCCCTGTGATGACGGGCCGCCGGAGTCCCCGATCGATAGATAGAACGCGGCCGGGCGGCGCCGACGAATTGCCCGCCGGGGTTGAAATCCGGCGGTCGGCCCGGCGAAGAGCCTGTCGGCCGTGTGAGTCGATCGGACGCCGACCGGGGGCGGGGCGATGCTTTTTCGGTTGAGCGACGTCACCAAGACGTACGGCCCGATCACCGCGCTCCGCCACCTGTCCGTGGAAGTCACCCCCGGGGCGGTCGGCCTGCTCGGCCCGAACGGAGCCGGCAAGACCACTCTCATCCGCACCCTGCTCGGCCTCATCGACCTCAACGCCGGCCGCGGTGAGGTGCTCGGCATGGACGTCCGCAAGCGCCGCCTGGACATCCGCCAGGCGGTCGGGTTCGTGCCGGAGGACGAGTGCCTGTTCCCGGCCGTGCCCGGCGTCGAGTTCGTCGCCTACGCCGGGGAGCTGTGCGGCATGGCGTCGGCCGACGCCATGCAGCGGGCCCACGAGGTGCTCAACTACGTCGGCCTGGACGAGGCCCGCTACCGCCCCGTCGAGTCATATTCGACCGGCATGAAGCAGCGGCTCAAGCTCGCCGCGGCGATCGTCCACGACCCGAAGCTGCTCATCCTCGACGAGCCGACCAACGGCATGGACCCGGCCGGGCGGCAGGAGATGATCGACCTGGCCCGCGACCTGGCCCACAACAAGGGGATGAGCCTGATCTTCTCCAGCCACCTGCTGCCCGACGTCGAAGCGGTCTGCGACCACGTGCTGGTCCTCGGCCGCGGGGCGCTCCTGGCCCAGGGCGAAATCCGCAAGATGAAGCAGGCCCACCCGGGGGCGTACGAGGTGCGGCTGAAGGGCGACCCGGGTCCGTTCGTCGAGCGGCTGCGGGCCGCCGGGGGCGACGCCGAGCCCCACCACGACGGGCTGCTGGTGCGGCTGGCCGACGGGCAGACGCCGGCCGTGCTCTGGCGGATCGCGGCAGACCTGGGCGAGCACGTGCGATCGCTGCGGCCGCAGCGGAGCAC
>DASXAN010000993.1:0-16195 GCA_036406755.1 Gemmataceae bacterium | reverse complement strand
GGCGACCGTCCCCTCCGGCCAGCCCAGCTCGTGGGCGGCCTCGGCCCGGGTTTTCCCCTCCAGGTCACACAGCACCACCGGCGCCCGGTACTTGTCGGGTAGCCGGCTCAACTCCGTGTCCAGCAGCTGACGGAACTCGTCGCTGTCAGACTCCGGGGACTCCTGCGGTCGCATGGCGGCGGCCCGCCTCTCCTTTTCCCGCCGGGCGGCGCGGTCGGTCCGGGCTTTCAGGGCGGCCCGGCAGGCGACGCCGTAGAGCCAGTTGCCGACCGCCCCGCGGGGCGAGACGGCGTCGGCCTTGCGGACCAGGACCAGGAACGTGGCCTGGAAGGCGTCCTCGGCGTCCGACCGGTCCCGCAGCAGCCGCAGGCACACGCCCCAGACCATCGGACCGTGCCGGCCGACGATGGCGTGGAACGCCCCCGCGTCCCGCCGCTCGACGAAGCGGGCGAGCAGCTGGTCGTCGGTGACGGCCTCCGGCGGTTGGCCGGCGGCCGTGCGGAGGAAGTGGAGCAGGTCGTCGGCGCGGTTCATCCGGGGCTCGCGGTCGGGGACTTCCGTAGTTATCCCCGGGGGGCGGGCGGATTGATACAGTTTTTTTCCGGGACGGCCGGTGTGGTAGGATGGGGCGGACCGCCGACCCCGCGGAGGGACCGCCGTGCCGCTGCTGGACCACTTCGCACCCGACTTTCGCCGGCTCCGCTCGTGGCGGAGCTTCCACAGCGCCTGGGCGACCAACATGGCGCAGCGGCTGAACCAGGGCCGACTGCCCCCGTTCTACCGCGCCGAGCCGCTCACGCAGATCGGCGCGGTGGAGATCGATGTGGCGACGGTCAAGAACGGCGCCGGCGGGGCACCGCCGCCCGCCCCCGCCGGCGGGCCGACGTGGTCGGCCCCCGATCCGGCGTTGACGGCCACCGTCAACCTCGCCGCCGTGGACGTGGTGGAAGTCCGCGTGCTGTACCGCGGGGACGACGAGGAGCTGAAGGCGGCGGTGGAGATCGTCAGCCCGTCGAACAAGGACCGCCCGGCGAGCCGCCACGCCTTCGCGGTCAAGTGTGCCGACATCCTGCGGCGCGGGGCGTCGCTCGTCGTCGTGGACATCGTCACCGACCGCCACGCCAGCCCGCACGCCGAGTTGCTCGAAGTCGTCGAGGCCGAGCCCGGGGCGGAGTGGGAGGCCGGCACCCGGCTGTCCGCCGTCGCGTACCGCACCGTCCCGGGCGACGGGCCGAACCGCCTCCAGCTTTGGCCGGCCGAGCTGTCAATCGGCGCGCCGCTGCCGACCGTCCCGCTCTGGCTCGGCGAGGACGGGGCGATCCCGCTGGACCTGGAAGCGAGTTACGAGCTGACGTGTGAGCTGCTGATGGTCCGGACGTGACCCATGGCCGGCGACGAGGACGCCTTCCTCCGCGCGATCGCGGCCAAGCCGGGCGACGACCTGCCGCGGCTGGTGTTCGCCGACTGGCTGGACGAGCACGGCCAGCCGGGGCGGGCCGAGTTCGTCCGCCTGGACTGCCGCCGCGGTACGGCCGGCCTGTCCCGCCGCGAGCGGGCCGCCCTCGACGCCCGCCTCCGCCGCCTCTACGCCCGGCACGGCGGGCCGTACCACGGGGCCGTCTGGCTGCGGACCGGCTTCCAGTGGTGCGAGGTCACCCGCCGGGTGCTGACCCTCCGCACGTTCTGGCTCGCCGGCCCCGTGGCGTCGTGGGTGGAGTTCCAGGCCACCGACCAGCGGGGGTGTGTCGTCGTGGACGGCCGGCTGGCCGAATGCCGCCGGCCGAGGATCGTGTCGCTGCTGGGCCGGCAGCAGTACGCGTTCACGCTGCCGCTGGCCGGCCGCCCGTGCCCGGCCCGCATCGTCATCAACTTCACCTTCGGCCTGCCCCTGGGCACCCTCGCCTTCTACGTCTCCGACACCCTCGCCTACGCCGCGGGGTGAGCCCGGCCCGCCGGCGGCGCGGTTGACAGCCCGCCGCCGCGACCTACGCTTGTGCCGGATGGACTCGCCCAATGGCGGCTGATCCGTGGCCGGCTGCCCGTCTTTTCGCGGGGGGCTTGGGTGCGGGCGTCCAAACTCCACGCGCTGGATTCCGCCCGCGGCGTCGCGGCGTTCGTCGTGGTCGTCCACCACGCCGCCTGCGCCTTCGCCCCCGCCCTCGTCCACGACCGCTACGCCCCCTGGCTGCGGATCGCCTTCCAGGGCGCCTTCCCGGTCCGCTTCTTCTTCGTCCTGAGCGGGTTCGTCCTGTCGCTGTCCTACTTCCGCTCCGGGCGGGTGGGGGCGCTGCGGTCGGCGGCCGTGCGGCGGTTCTTCCGCCTGGGCGTGCCGGTGGCGGCGGCCGTCGCCTTCGCCTACGCCCTGTTCGCGCTGGGGCTGTACTTCAACGTCCCGGCCGGGGTCGCGCAGCACCAGCCGCCCGAACACCGCTGGCTGCACCACTGGTACCTGTTCACGCCGACGGCAACGGACGCGGCCGCGGAGGCCGGCTGGCGGGCGCTCTTCGAGTACGACACCCGCCACACCTACAACAACGTCCTGTGGACGATGGGGGTCGAGTTCCGCGGGTCGCTGTTCGTCTTCGCGCTGCTGGCCCTGGTCGGCGGGCTGCGGAACCGCTCGGCCCTGTACTTCGCCGTCGGCATGGTCCTGTGGCGGCTCGGCCTGTACCACCTGATCGACTTCGTCGCTGGGGCGGCCCTGTGCGACTGGTACGTCGCCCGCGGGGCGGCGGCCGGGGCCGCGGACCGGAACGCGCTCGCCGTGGCGGCCCTGCTGATCGCGGCCGGGCTGGTCATCGGCGGGTCGGCCCCGGCCGACGTGGAGACGGCGAAGTACTACGGCGTCGCCGTCGTCCCGCCGCGGCTGTGGATGACGGCGGCGGCCGTGATGGTGGTCGGAGGCATCGTGTATTCGCCGGCCGTGCAGTCCGCCCTGGTCGCCCGCCCGCTGGCCCTGCTCGGGCGGATGTCGTTCTCCTTATATCTCATCCACGTGCCGGTGTTCTGCTCGCTGTCGAGCTGGCTGTACCTGTGGCTGACGTGGGACGGCACCTGGGGCCACGGGCCGAGCGCCGCCGTTGCCGCGGCCGCCGGCGTGACGACTTCCCTGGTCCTGGGCTGGGTCGGGTCGGTCACGGTCGAGCCGTTCTCCATCTGGCTCGGCAAGAAGGTCGATGCGGACGTGTTCCAACCGCTGCCCGGCGCCGACGCGGACGGCTGCCCGCCGGCGGCCCATCGCCCCGGGCCGGCCCCGGCGTGAGCGGGCGGCGCGGCCCGGAAGGTTGTCCGCACCACATCCGCATCCCATAACGTTCGACGGGTCGAGGTCACCGCAACGGGCGTTGCCATCCGTCCACCGCACCCTTCGCACGGGCGGCTTCATTGGGCGTCGTCCGTCGTCCGTCCGCCGGTCGGGCTGGCACTGTGTTTGCTCGCAAATACAGGACAGCGCTCCGCGGACGGGCGCACCAATTGGAAGGGCCGACCCATGCCTGAGACTCTGCTCCCTTTGGCCGGTCTCGCCCTCCTCGCCCTGCTATGCCTGCCCTGGCGGGGCGTCCAGCGACTTTTGCTCGCGCTAACGTCCCTGGTCCTGCGCGTGGCGGCCCTCGCCGTCCTGGGCATCGCGGCCTACGGGACGCTCCGCCCGGACCAGGTGCCGCCCGCCGTTGCCGACCTTCTCAGCGACCTGCCGTGGCTGCGGGCGATCCTGCCTGACGCCGGGGCCCCGCACTTTCTGGCCTGTCTGGCGGCCCTGGCCGTCGCGCCGGCCGTCGTCGTACTCGCTCTGCTCGACGTCGCCCGCCGGCGTCGGCCGGCGGCCGTCGTTGCTGTCGTGCCGGAGCGGCCGGCGCCGCCGCCCCCGCGGTTCGGCCGGCGGGCCGCCGCCGACGCCCTCGTCGCAGCCGGTTCGCGCCCCGGCCGGCGGTGACCGCCCATCGAACCCCGATCCACACTCGGCGGGGCGGCCCGGCCGCCCCGGCCGTGGAGGCCGACCCATGGTGATCAAGGTCCGCTGCCCGAACGCGGCGTGCCGCAAGCTCCACGCCGTCCCCGACCGGCTCGCCGGCCGCCGCGGCAAGTGCCCGGACTGCGGGGCGGTCGTGTCCGTGCCGGGGCGGCCGGCCGCCGCGGCGGCCCCCCGACCCGCGGCGGCCGCCCGCCCGGCCCCGGCCCCCGCCGACGGCCCGGCCGAGGTCCGCGTCGGGTGCATTGGCCGCGGCAACGCCGGTAAGACGGCCCTGTTCCACGCTCTTGGCGAGGGCCTGGTCGGCGACTTCCTGCCGTCCGGGCTGCACGCCGACGCCGCCGACCCGCGGGAGGTCGCCCGCCTGATCCGGGAGGCGGAGGAGAACCAGCGGCTGCTCGAGCAGTCCGGCCTGCCGCCGACCGCCAAGCCGTCTGACATCCACTACTGCATCTACGACGGGGACGACGCGTGCATCGCCTACCGGATGCGGGAGGTGGTCGGGCAGATCCTCACCCACACCCTGCCGGACTCGGCGGCCGACCTCCAGGTCCGATACCGGGACTACCTGCGGAGCCTGGTGGACGCCCACGTCCTCTGGGCCGTCGTCCCGTGCCCGCCGCCCGACCCCGGCCCACGGGACCGCCGGCGGTACGCCAACGACCTGCGGATCACCGTCGCCTACCTCCGCGAGGCGCTCCGCCTCCGCCCGCGGGACGAGCCGGTGGCCGTTGCCCTCGTCCTGAGCAAGATCGACACCCTGTTCGCCGACGCCGCCGAGGCCCGGGCCGCCCTGACCGACGACACCCTCCGGACCGCCCTCGGGCCGCTCGTCAACCTGGTGCGGACGTCGCCGCGGGTGTCGGACGCGGCGATCGCGCCGGTGACGGCGTTCGGGTTCGGCACGGCCGTCCTGCGGGACGGGGACGCCGCACGGACCGGGGCGGACGACGAGCCCTTCGGGGCCGAACCGGTGTGGTTATTGAAGGAGGGGGTGTCGCCGCGGCCGTACAACCTGGACACGCTATTCCTGTGGACGCTGCTGCTCGGGCTGTACACGCAGGTCGGCCGCGGGGTGGACCCGGAGACGCCGATCCGCGGCATTTACCGGCGGCTGTCGGACGACCTGGAGAAGGCCGACCCGTGGCTGTTCGCCATCAAAGGACGGGCGGTGGACGAGCGGCAGACGGCCGGGACGGGCCGCGGCTGATGACCGCCGCCGGGCGGAAGCGAAAGCGCCGACCGGTGTTCCGTGGCGGTTTTCATTCAGCAGATGGAAAATTCCCACCCTGGAGTGGAAAACTCCTGGCATTCTCGCCAATCGCGTTCTAGGGTTGTACTGCCCCTAGATCGGGTATAAGGCGCATCCCCCTCATGATCGCCACGACCCCACCGGGCGGTCGGCGGCGGCCCGCCCACAGGCCGCCACCGCTCACCTCAACTTCTTGCCGCGACCGCACTTCCGGCGGCCCGAGGCCCTGTCACCATTCGTCCGAGACTACGGACAGTCTGTCCAATGGCTTGCGCCGCCCCAGCCGGGGTGGACGCACGAACACGGAGGTCACGACCCATGCCTGACACGCACGCGGACCGCAAATCGGCGGTGAACATTCCCCAGACAATCCGCATCGCCGACACGATTTCGACGGCCAGCCGCGGCGTGGCAGCGGCCGTGTGGGCGGCCGGCGGCCGGGGCGGCCCGATGCCGCCGGCGGAGCTGCTAGAGCTGGTCCGGCAGATGCGGGACGAGCGCGGCCGGCTGGCGGACACGGCCGCCCACCAACTGCTGACGGAGGTGGCCTGCGCCCTGGAGTGGGCGGCCGGCCCGGCGGTGCGGGGGGAGCTGTCGCGGCGGGTGGAGGCGCTACGGGACGAGCGCCGCCGGGAGCCGAACCAACTGCTGGCGCTGCTGCTGGCCGAGGTCGCGGCCACGCTGGGGACGGAGCCGGCGACGGCGGCCCGCGGGTTCTGTGAGTTCTGCGGCTCGGCGGGCAGCGGCTGCGCGGTGTGCGGTTCGGAGTGAGTCGGCGGCGGGCGACCTGTTGCGGTGCGGCGGCACCGACCATCATCGAGATTGTGACGACACCGGGTCGGGAGCGTACCCGTGACCTCCTTATCCCTTTCCCTGCGCCTCGTTGTCACGCGGTTCGCGGCGGCCGCCCTGTGCGGCCTGCTGGTTTCCCCCGCCGCCACCGCCCGCCAGATGGCCACCGGGGAATCGCGGCCCCCGGACCCGTGCGCCGACTTTCGGCAGGCGGACCCGGTGATTCCGTCGCTGGTGCCGCGCGCGCAGCCGAACGCCATCGATTTCGGCGAGGTGCCCGCGAATCCCTCCCGCCAGATCGATCTGCCCGATCCGGTAGGTTCGGACTTCCACTGCCTTCAGCCGATTCCGCCGCTCCGCTTCGACCCGCCCCCGTCCGGCCCGGCACCAGTTCACGGGCTCTGGCTCGTTGCCGTACTCATCTCGGCAATGGCGCGCACTCTGGGGCGGGAGTGCGCGGCCGCCCAGGCGGACAACGAAGCCGGTCGGCGAGCGTACGAATCGGGTTCGGCCAGCGGGCCGGCAACGGCCCAGCGCTCCGGCCGACGGCCGGTCAATCCCCGCGGGCGGGACGCCAACCGGAGCGGTTCGGCAGCAGCCGAAGCTCAGGCCGGCGCTCCGGGTGGTGACCGCGCTCCCGACGGGTCGGCCGCCACCGCAGACCGGATTCCGGTGCCCGACTCCTGGGAACGTGGCCCCGGTGCCACGTTCCGCGGGGGGCGGAACGGGCTGTGGCTGCACTTCCACCGGGACGCCGAACTGGCGTACACGAACGACAACAGCATTCCGCCGAGGGACGCCCGACCTGACATCGGTCCTGTGATCCTCCAAGTCCGGGCCGGCCAGCAGGTGCGGGTGGTGGATAGCCGTGCCCCGGACGACGGTCTGGGCCACGAGCCGACCGTGCGGGCAGACTTCGCGGAGGTGCGCGTGTCGGCCCTGGGTGCCGCGGTGCAGGTGTACGTCTTGCCTCCCTCGGACGCCATGCAGCGGGTCTACAAGCGGTCGGCGGACGACCTGGCATTCTGGAAGGCCATGCTGGCGGCGCCGGAGGACGACCTGCCACGGATGGTGTACGCCGACTGGCTGGACGAGCGCGGCGACCCGGCCGGCCCGATCCTCCGCGGAGCGGTGCCGCTGACCATGTACTACTCCGTCAGCATCGGCGACCGGTGGGAGCCCCGCCAAGTGCGGCCGGCTGACTGGCGGGTCGCCGTGACCGAACTCCGGACGTTCGTGTCCCAGGGCGGCGTCTACTTCCTCGAAGACCCAGGGTACGCCCGAATCGCCCTGAGCCAGTACACCCGCACCCCGCAGTCGGCAGGCCGCGACGCGTGGCACTGCATGAGCGTGTCGCTGGCGTCCGGCGAGCCGCTGCCGCCATTTGTCAACTACCTGCTGGTGCAGACGGCTTTTGCCGAGTGGATTCGGCTGTTCCACGCCCCGGGGCGACGGCCCGACGCCGGGGAACAGCCGCGCCTCGAAATCCCCGATCCTACAACGGACCGGCGCCCCGCGGCCGACGAGCCGGCCGCGCCGCCACCGCCCGCTGTCGGCCAGATTTGGCTCGTCGGCACAACTCTGTGGCTCGTCCGGTCCGTCAATCCGGCCGCCGGCACCGCGTGGGTTGGCTTTCTGGACGACCTTGCGCCCATTGATCCCAACAGGCGGGAGGCCGTCATCAACTACATCGCGGAGCACCCACAGCAACACGCGGCGACCCGCACTGTGAGCACCCGCTTCCTCACCGACCACTGCCGCATGGTCGCCCATTGGCCGGCCGGCGTCATGATCCAACTCGGATACGCGCCGCTGTAGAGCTGCCATCGCCGGATCGTGTCCGCGAATAGTGCCGACGGCCGGCTACTGACCGGCCGGCCGGTTGCGGAGGCCGGCCGCCCAGCGGCCCAGCAGGCCCAGCAGCGTCGCCGGGTCGGCGGGCTTGCGCAGGCACAGGTCCACGCCCGTCTCCGTCGGCCGCAGCCGCTGCCACTCCTCCGCAAACCCCGTGATCGCGATGATCAGCGGCCGACGCTCCCACGCCATCTCCCGCAACCGCTCGGCAACGATGTGACCGTTCAGGCCGGGCAGCCGCAGGTCCAGCAGAACGACGTCGGGGGCGAACGACCCCGCCTGGCTCACGGCCGCCAGGCCGTCCGTCGCCAGGGCGACGGTGTGGCCCGCCTGCCGGAGGAGGAAGGTAAAGGTGGTGGCCGTATCGGCGTCGTCCTCGACGACGAGGACGCGGAGCCGGTAGTCAGACGGCGGTGGTGGCGATTCTGGCAAGCGGGCGACCGCCGAGACGGCCCCTCGACGACCGAGATGTGGTGTGGCACACGATGGGCGAATTGTACCGGCGCAAGATGAAGCCAGCCTGAAGGCGGGCACCGCTTCCGGCACGCCCAGCCCGGGGTCGAGATCCTTCTGGCGCGCTAACGAATGCCGGCCACGGCTGCCGCAATCCCGGCCCCGGCTGCCGTCGTCGCCCCTCCACCCGTAACGCCCCGTGCCCGGTTTCGCTGTCGCTCACTACCGGCCCGACCCGGATCATGCCGCCCGCCTTCACCCTCCCCGGGTGAGGCACTCACGGTGACCCGTCGTGCGCGAGCCGCACTTGAAGCACCTATCGACCGAATACGTCGGGCACGACCACGTTGAGCGGCCACACCGGGCGGTCGGCGGCCGGCATCACGTCGGTTTTTGAAACAGTCTCGAACACCCGAGTTCACACACCAAACAAGGAGAACGCGATGCCGCTGCTGAATCTCTTCCTGGGCCTGATCGGCTGTCACGACACGTTGGACGCGGAAACCCAGAGGAACGGCCAGAAGCCGAAGCTGGCGGTGTTCATCATCCCGGACGCTGGTGGCCCGACATTCAGCGGGTTTTACTGGCTGTCCCGGTGGTGCACCAACCGGTCCCGGGGCGCCTACACGCCGATCCAGAACACCCAGGACATGGTGAACCAGCTCTGGCAGATTTCCGCCGCCGCACGGACCCCGATCGACTTCCTATCGATCAGCGGCCACGGCAACACGCCGGGGATCGGGGGGACCCCCGTGTCGAAGTTCCTGATCGGCACCGACGAGGTGAATTTGCAGATCCTCCAGACCCCCACGGACCCCGTCACCATGCAGCTGGGGCGGCTCCAGGGGGTGTTCGCCCCGGACGCGCTGGTCGAGCTGCGGGCGTGTTTCGTGGGGCGGGACCTCCCGCTCATCCAGGCGTTCTCAACCGCGATGGGCGGGGTGCGCGTGCAGGCGTCACGAGCCGCCCAATGGGGCAACTACTCGGGGCTGACGGGCGAGGATTACGAGATCTACGAGTGTCGGATGAGCACGTGCAACCGCGTCGGCCCACTCCCGCCCCCACTAAACAAAGGCCCGCATTACCGATGAGCGGGTGCGGCAACCGTGCCCGAGTTGTTCCCGGCTCGCGAGCCTGGTGGTGCGCTCGCCATGGGAATTAGAAAACATGCAGATGATGCCGGCGGCGGGGGCCGCGATCGCTGATCGGGAGGCGGTTATCGACCCCCCGCCGGAGCGGCCTCCTCATCCTTGAACAGCTTGTACTCGAAGCTGTCCGCCAGCGCCAGCCAGCTCGCCTCCACCACGTTCTCGCTCACCCCGACCGTCCCCCACACCGATCCCTCGTCCCGCGACTCGATCACCACCCGCACCCGCGCCGCCGACCCCGCCTTCGCGTTCACCACCCGCACCTTGTAGTCCACCAGCTGCATCTCCCCCAGCCGCGGGTAGATCGGCACCAGCGCCTTCCGCAACGCCCCGTCCAAGGCGTTCACCGGGCCGTCGCCTTCGAAGACGGTGTGTTCGGTCCGGTCGCCGACCCGCACCTTCACCGCCGCCTCCGTCACGCACTTCGCCCCCCGTGACTCGCGGGGGGCGAGATCGTCCGCCTCGATGTTCACCCGGTACGCCAGCCGCTCGAACCACGGCCGGTACAGCCCCGCCGCCCGCTTCACCAAGAGATCAAACGACGCCTCCGCCGCCTCGAACTCGTACCCGGCGTGCTCCAGGTCCTGCACCGCCGTCAGGATCTTCCCCATCAGCGCCCGGTCGTGCGTCACGTCGTACTTCGTCGTCTTCGCCAGGATCGTGCTCTGGCCGGACAGCTCGCTCACCAGGATCCGCCGCTCGTTGCCGACCGCCTCCGGGTCGATGTGCTCGTAGCTGGCGGCCAGCTTGCCGACGGCGTGCGTGTGCATCCCCCCCTTGTGGGCGAACGCGCTGGCGCCGACGAACGGCTGGCCGGGGCGGAGGCTCATGTTCGCCACCTCGTACACGTACCGCGACAGCTCCGTCAGCCGCGGCACGCTGTCCGGGCGGAGCACGTCGTAGCCGAGCTTCAGCGCCAGGTTGGCGACCACGCTCACCAGGTCCACGTTGCCGCACCGCTCGCCGATGCCGTTGACCGTGCCCTGCACCTGCGTGGCCCCGCCGGCGACGGCGGCCAGCGTGTTGGCCACGGCCAGGTCGCAGTCGTTGTGGCAGTGGATGCCGACCTGCGCCCGCACGGCCGACCGGGCCGCGGCCACGCCGGCGGCGACGTGGTCCGGCAGCGACCCGCCGTTGGTGTCGCACAGGATCAGCACGCTCGCCCCGGCCGCCTCCGCGGCCCGCAGCGTCGCCAGGGCGTACTCCGGGTTGGCCTTGTAGCCGTCGAAGAAATGCTCGGCGTCGTAGAACACCTCCCGCCCGGCGGAGCGGCAGTGGGCGACCGAGTCGCGGATCATCGCCAGGTTCTCGTCGGGCGTCGTCGCCAGCACCTCGGTCACGTGCAGGTCCCACGTCTTGCCGACGATCGTGACGACCGGCGTCCCGGCGTCGAGCAGCGCCTTCAGGCCGACGTCGTCGGCGGCAGTCGTGTTCTTGCGGCGGGTCATGCCGAACGCGGCGACCTTCGCATGCTTCAGCGGCAGGCTGCGGACCTCGCGGAAGTACTCGAAGTCCTTCGGGTTGGACAGCGGGTAGCCGCCCTCGATGAAATCGACGCCCAGCTCGTCGAGCTTCCGGGTGATGAGCAGCTTGTCCTGGAGCGAGAAGTTGACGCCCTCGCCCTGGCTGCCGTCGCGGAGGGTGGTGTCGTAGACGAAGACGCGGGACATCGGCACCTCGGAAAACGAAAAACCCCGGAGCAGTGCCCCGGGGTGGTGGCGATCGGAATCGCGGGACGAGCGTCAGCCCCCGGCGGGCAAGCCAATGTGGACGGTGCGCACTCCCTGCGCGGCGGTAATGGCGATCGTCGTGGTCGCGGGCCGGGTCATGGGGCGCTCCGGAAGAGTCGTCATGGTCAGGTTAGGGCGCACGGCCGGGGGTGTCAAATCAGTCGAGGGTGACGACGGCGGAGACGCGCTTCCGCTCCCGGGCCTTGCCGATCGTCGCCCGCTCGATCCACAGGTCGAACCCTTGCCCCGGGTCGCGGCCGGGGAAGAAGGCGAACGCCAGCGTTCCTTGCCCCTTGTCGGTAAGCCGAAGCATGGGCAGAAGGCCCTCGGAGATGCCGCCGGGAACCTTGACCACCAGGTAGTACCGGACATTCTCGTCGGGCACCTCGGCTTGAGTCTGGTAATCGACCTGGTACGCCCGCCGGTCCGGCATCATGCTCTCGGCCCGCCGCGGGTTCGAGAGGGTCACCAGGATCGGCCCCTCGACCGGCTCGGCCGGTCGGCCGCCTTGCCCGGCCGGGCGGGGCGGCGTGAGGATGACATTGGGGACGACGCCGTTCGGCGCCGCCTGCCGCCCCGGCCCTTGCGGGAACGCCTGCTGCCGCCGCACGAGCACCGGGTTGGCCGCCTTGTCCCGGCCGGCCAGCAGCACGACCGCGATGGCGGCGACCACCAGGCACCCGCCGAGGATGCCACCGACGATCAACAGCGGCACCAGCGGCGACGACGGGCGGCGGCGGCGGGGCCGCGGCTCGCCGTAGTCGTCCTCGTCGTCGTAGGCCGGCCGGCCGCCGCCGACGCGGAACTCTTCCCGGCAGGTGGTGCAGCGGATCAGCCGGCCGCCCAGCCGGTCCGGGACGGGGAAGGCGGCGCGGCAGCCGGGGCATTCGACGTCGATAGCCATGGGGCGGCTCTCGGGTGATTCGGGGATGCCGGGATTGTAACACGCCGGCCCATGGGTGCAAGCAGCCCGGTAGCCGGTGCCGCGTCACCCGCCCGGCGGGCGAGAGGCGGGCTCCGGTTGGCCGCCGGTCGCGCCGAAGGTGACGATTGGGGACACCCGCTGGCGGTTGTTGCCCCGCCCGGTTAGCCGCCGCTCCGCCCACAGCTCGAACGCCTGGCCAGGGTCCTCGCCGGGGTAGAACGTGAACGACAGCGTGCCCTTCGCCTCCGCCAGCCGCGGCAGCTTCAGCTCGCTGAAGCGGTCGGACACCTTGACGACCAGCTCCAGCTGGTCGGCGTCGGTCGGCGGGCCGTTGGCGAAGACGTAGTCGATCTGGTAGGTGGGCCGGTCGCCACCCGCGACCCGGCGGGGGTTGGAGAGGGTGACGACCACCGGCCCCTCGCGGGGCTCCAGCGGCCGGCCGGCCTCCTTGGCCGGCTTGGCCGGGCGGAAGACGTGTTCGGCGAAGACGGCAGTCTGTTGCGACACCTCGCCGGTGCCGCCCGGCCCGAGCTTCGGCCGCGGCCGCAACATGTGGACCACGGCGACGGTGGCGATCATCAACACGCCGAGGAAGACCACGCCGGCGACCGACCAGAGCACCGCCCGCGGGATCGGCTCCTGCTGCTTCTTTTTCCCCTTCCGCTTCCGCGGCCGGTCGGCGGGGGCCTCGTCCTCGGCCGGGGCCGGGGCCGGTTTTGCGGTGCCTTCGACGGGGAAGTCCTCCCCGCACGACTTGCACCGGATCCGCTTGCCGGCCACCCGGTCGGGGACGGCGAAGCGGGTCGTGCAGGAGGGGCAGCGGACGTCGATGGACATGGCGGCTCCGGCGGGAAGGACGCCGACGATTCTACCCGGCGGGCGGGGTCGTGTCAGCCCCCCGGGCCGACCAGCCGGGCCGGCGGCCGGCCGATCATCACCGCGCACATCCCGCCCCGTTGGGCCACGTTCACCACCTGTTTCTGCGACGCCCGCCCCAGCGTCGCCAGCCCGTACCGGCTCGGCACGAACCCCATCACCGTGTAGAACGGCTCGACGTGCACCGCCCCGTCCGGTCCGACCACCGGGAACTCGTTCACCGGGATGCTCGCCAGCTGCTGCACCACCCACCGCTCCGGGTCCGCCACCGCCTTGTCGATCGCCTGTTCCCACTCGGCCGCCGCCAGCGACGGGCCGATCACGACCCCCTCCCCGCCGAACGACCGGTTCGGCTTGAGCACCAGCGCCTCCCGCTCCCGCCGGGCGAACGGCAACAGCTCGCCGGTCGAGCCGTCCGGCAGGGCCGTCCGCCGGTCGGCCAGCAGCCGCGTCCACAGGATGTGGCGGCGGAAGACGTGCCGCTCCTCGGGGCTGAAGTACTTCCGGCTCAGGTCCGGGTCGGTCAACACTTCCCAGCAGCTCTTCTGGTCCAGCTCGGCGGCGATCGACGAAATCACCCGGTTCTGGCGGAACAACAGCCGCATCGGCTCGACGTCCGCCCCGCCGGCCGCCAGGGCGAGCAGGTCGCTCACCGGGTAGTCGCGGTACGCCAGGTCCACGACGGCGTCGGTGTACACGACCTCGTCCCCGGCCAGCCGCAGCTCGGTCGGGTCGGCGTGCATCACCTGTAGGCCGTACCGGTCGTGGAAGAACTGGGCGATCGCCTCCTGCTCGTCCGGCCCGCTGCCGGCGTACTTCGGCTCGACGAAGCAGACGTTCCGGCCGGGCCGGCCGATCGCCTCCAGGTGGTCCAGCGCCTCCTGCATGAGCAGCTCGCGGATGTCCGCCCCGAGTTCCAGCCGCAGGTCCGGGTCCTGCTCCCGCAGGACCGGCAGGGCGACGTCGGCGACGACCCGCTCGCACGTCGGGGTCAGGTGCAGCCCGCCGATGCCGCTCAGGTTCGGCTCGACGAACTTCAGCGATTGCTTCCACATCGGGCTGGTGAAGTCCACGACGGCGTCCAGCCGGCCGAACATCGGCGTGTGCTCGCGGTGGCTCGGCCCCCAGCACTTCCACAGCCACTCCTCCTCCCCGGGCGTCAGGCGGAGCGTGTCACGGACGGCGAAATCCTGCAGGTACGTGTCCGGCAGCCGCTTCAGGGCGTTGTGCACCGTCTGCGTGACGTAGTGGATGTAGGCCAGCTGGTCCGGCATCGCGGTCAGCGGGCAGGGCAGGACGTGGACGGTTTCGAGCTTGCCGTCGCGGAGGTAGATCAGGTGGCGGCGGGTGGACTCGTCGCGAATCCGCTCGGCGAGGCGGACGATTTCGTCGGGGGGAATCTTGTAGAACGCCCGGCGGACGCGGCTGGCCAGGCTCAGGCCGCTCAGGCCCAGTTCTTCGGCGGGCGTCAGCATGACGGCCTCGGATTCGGAGGGGAGCCTTCATGATGCCGCATCCGGGCCGCGGGGGCAACGGCACGGCGGTTGTAGAATTGGCAGGGGTGCGGACGACCGGCCCACGGGCGAGGGTGATGCGCGGCGAACCGGCCTACGAGGAACTGCGGCGGCGGGCGCGGGCGCGGGCCGCCCTGGCCGGCTGCGCCGAGTTCCTCGCCTGGGACGAGGTCACGTACATGCCCCCGGCCGGGGCGGCCCACCGGGCCGCCCAGATGGCGCTGCTGGCCGGGCTGATCCACGACCGCGGGGCCGACCCGCGGCTGGGCGAGCTGCTGGCGGCCGTCGAGGCGTCCGACCTGGTCGCGGACCCGGATTCGGTCGCGGCCGCCAACGTCCGCGAGCTGCGGCGGCAGTACGACCGGGACGCCCGACTGCCGCGGCCGTTGGTCGAGGAGCTGGCCCGGGTGACGGCCCTGGCCGAGCAGGCGTGGGCCGACGCCCGCCGGGCGGCCGACTTCGCCCGCTTCCGCCCATGGCTGGAGCGGGTCGTCGGCCTGTCCCGGGAGTACGCCGCCGCGGCGGAGCCGGTCGCCGAGCCCTACGACGCCTTGCTCCACTCCTACGAACCCGACCTGTCCGCCGCCCGGCTAACGGAGCTGTTCGACGACCTCCGCCGCGAACTCGTGCCGCTGGCGCAAGCGTGCACTTACGCCGACCGCCGGCCCGACAAGTCGGTCCTCACCGGCCCGTTCCCGCCGGACCGGCAGCGGGCGCTGGCCGAGCGCGCGGCGGCCGCGGTCGGGTTCGACTTCGCCGCCGGCCGGCTGGATACAACCACTCACCCGTTTTTCAGTGCGATCGGCCCCGGCGACGTCCGCATCACCACTCGGTTCCGGCCGGACGACTTCCGGGACGGGCTGTTCGCCACGTTGCACGAGGTTGGGCACGGCCTGTACGAGCAGAACCTGCCCGCCGAGCACGCCGGCACGCCGGCCGGGGAGGCGACGTCGCTGGCCCTGCACGAGTCGCAGGCCCGGCTGTGGGAGAACCAGGTCGGCCGCAGCCGGCCGTTCTGGGAGCACTTCGGCCCGGTGATCCGCGACTCGTTCCCGACACTCGGCAGCGCGGACCCGGCCTCCATCTACTTCGCCGTCAACGCCGTGGAGCCGATCTTCATCCGGGCGGCCGCGGACGAGGTGACGTACAACCTGCACGTCCTGGTCCGGTTCGAGCTGGAGCGGGCGCTGATCGGCGGCGAGCTGCCGGCCGGCGAGCTGCCGGCGGCGTGGGCGGAGAAGTACCGGCGCACGCTGGGAATCGTGCCGTCGAATGACGCGGAGGGGTGCGTGCAGGACGGCCACTGGGCCGCCGGCATGTTCGGCTACTTTCCGATTTACACGGTCGGCAACCTGCTGGCGGCGCAGCTGTTCGCCCGGGCCCGGGCCGACCTGCCGGACCTGGACGCGGCGTTCGCCCGGGGCGACTTCCGCGGCCTGCTCGCCTGGCTGCGGGAGAACGTGTACCGCCACGGCGGCCGGTACCCGGCGGGGCGGCTGGTCGAGCGGGTGACGGGGATGCCGCTGGCGAACGGGCCGTTGCTCGACGGACTGCGGCGAAAATACGGGGAGCTGTACGGGCTGTGAGGCTTCGTCGTAGGGTGGGTCGAGGAGCCTTAGGCGACGCAGGCCCCGGCGGAGGCTGTCTCCGCCCCGGTGGGCCTGCGTCGCCTAAGGCTCCT
>DASXAN010000992.1:0-7614 GCA_036406755.1 Gemmataceae bacterium | reverse complement strand
GGTGGGCAAGTACAAGATCTGGTACTGGAGCGACACCGGCTACAAGGACGGGGCGAAGGGCGCCGAAGGGTTCGACATCACCATCAAGGCCGGGGACAATGACCAAGGCAAGGTACAGTGGAAGCCCGCACAGTGATCGTGCATGATCCGGTTGAGCCGCGAGGCTCCGCCGAGCGCGACCGTCGCGCTCGGCGGAGCCTCGCGGCTAGACGGTTGACTCCGCGGCGGCGACAGCCTGCGGCTCCCGCCGGGGGGCGGCGGCCGGGACTTTGCCAGCCTTCTTGTCCAGACTGGCCCGGACGAACTCGCGGAACAGCGGGTGGGCGACCGTCGGCTTCGACTTAAACTCCGGGTGGCACTGCACGGCCAGGAACCACGGGTGGTCGCGGAGCTCGATCACCTCGACCAGTCCGCCGTCCGGGCTGGTGCCGGTGATGGCCACGCCGGCTCGCGTGAATCGGTCGCGGTAGGTGTTGTTGAACTCGTACCGGTGCCGGTGCCGCTCGCTGACCTCCACCTCGCCGTACGCCCGGTGCGCCAGGCTGCCTGCCGCCAGCCGCTGCGGGTACGCCCCGAGCCGCATCGTCCCGCCCAGGTTAACGATCTCGTGCTGCTCGTCCATCAGGCATACGACCGGGTCGCCGCAGTTGCGGTCGAACTCGGTCGAATCGGCGCCGGCCAAGCCGAGGACGTTGCGGGCGAATTCGATCACGGCGCATTGCAGGCCCAGGCAAATGCCGAAGAACGGCAGCTTTCGCTCCCGGGCGTAGCGGATCGCCGCCACCTTGCCGGGGATGCCGCGATAGCCGAACCCGCCCGGCACCAGCACGCCGTCCACGCCGGCCAGCGCCTGCTCCGCCCCGAGACGCTCCACGTCCTCGGACTCGACCTTGCGGAAATGGACCTTCGCGTCCAGGGCAATGCCGGCGTGGCCGAGCGCCTCGTACACGGATTTGTAGGCGTCGTGGTGGCGGATGTACTTGCCGACGACGGCGATCGTCACCTCGCGCGCCGGGTGCTTGATCCGGTCCAGGATTTGTGCCCAGTCGGCGATGTCGAGCGGCTTGGCCGGCAGGTGCAGTTTTTCGACGATCAGCTGGTCGAGCTTGTTGTTCACCAGTGACAGCGGCACCTCGTAGATCGAGAACGCCTTGTCCCGCTCCTCGATCACCGCCCGCGGTTCGACGTTGCAGAACTGGGCGATCTTCTCTGCCTCGTCCCGGCCGAGTTCCCGCTCGGTGCGACAGATGAGGATGTCCGGCTGGATGCCGATCTTGCGCAGCTCGCCGACCGAGTGCTGGGTCGGTTTGGTCTTCGCTTCGCCCGCCGCCTTCAGGTACGGCACCAGCGTCAGATGGATGTACAGGCAGTTGTGCTTGCCGACGTCCAGGGCGAACTGGCGGATCGCCTCCAGAAACGGCATCCCCTCGATGTCGCCCACCGTCCCGCCGATCTCGGTGATGACCACGTCGACGTCGTCGGCGGCGAGCCGGCGGATTGCGTCCTTGATCTCGTTGGTGACGTGGGGGATCACCTGGACGGTGCGGCCGAGGTAGTCGCCCCGCCGCTCCTTGGCGATGACCGACTGGTAGATCTTGCCGGTCGTGTAGTTGCAGTCGCGGGTCAGGGGGGCGTGAGTGAATCGCTCGTAGTGGCCCAGGTCCAGGTCCGTTTCGGCCCCGTCGTCGAGCACGTAGACTTCGCCGTGCTGGTAGGGACTCATGGTGCCGGGGTCGACGTTGATGTAGGGGTCGAACTTCTGCAACCGAACGCTCAGGCCCCGCCGCTCCAATAGCATTCCGACCGACGCGCTGGTCAGCCCCTTGCCGAGCGAGCTGACCACCCCGCCGGTCACGAAGATGTGCTTGGCCATGAACCCCCCTGTGCCCGGGTGGACGCCGGCCCGCGAACGCCAACCGCCGGCCCCCGAGCCCGGACCGGCGGTTCCCGCCACACATCACTGTATCGGCCGACCGGCCGCGGTCCAACGGCACCCGGCCGGCGGGCCCTAGGCGGCGCGGGCGGGCTCCGCCGGTCGGGCAAGATGGGCGGCCACGAACCGCTGATAGTCGGCGAACGTGTCCACGCCTCGGCCGGCGTGGGGCACAACGCCGACCTGGATCGGCCGGCCGAGGGACAGGATGCGGAGTTGTTCCAGCTTCTCGGTCTGTTCCAGCTGAGCGGGCGGTTGGGCGGCCAATTCCAGCAGGAACTCCCGGCGGTAGGCGTACAGCCCCAGATGCTGGAGGAACTTCACGGGCCCGGCGGCGAAGTCCGGCCGGCCGTCGCGGACGAACGGGATCGGGCTGCGGCTGAAGTACAGGGCCCGCCCCCGGCCGTCGCGGACGAGCTTGACACAGTTCGGGTCGCGGTACGCCTCCTCCGACGTGATGGGGGCGGCCAGTGTGGCGACGACCGCCTCGCGGTCCTGCTCCAGCAGGTCAGGGAGCAGGTCGAGGGCGGCCGGGTCGATGAGCGGCTCGTCGCCCTGGAGGTTCACGACCACGTCGGCGTCGACTGCGCGGGCGGCCTCGGCGACGCGATCGGTGCCGGACGGGTGGTCGCGGCGGGTCATGACGCACCGGCCTCCGAAACCCTCGACGGCGGCCATGATTCGCGGGTCGTCGGTGGCCACGACCACGGCCGACGCGCGGCGGGCCCGGCAGGCTTGTTCGTGGACGTGCTGGATGAGGTACTTGCCGGTGCTTTTCAGGAGCGGCTTGCCCGGCAGGCGGGACGAGGCGTAGCGGGCGGGGATGACGATCGCGGTGCGCATGGGACCCTCCGTGGCGGGCGCGAGCTGCCCTCTTGGCAGTTAGGGAGATTAGACACGACCGCAGACCCGGCGGCAAGAGTACCTGCGATTCAGTTCCGAAACCCCATTGCGACTTACCAGCGGGGCACAGGTCGCGTGATCTGCTCCACCAGTTGGCGCAAGGCACGATGGGCGGCCGTCGTGCCGCGGGCGAGCCGTTGAGCTTCGCCCAGTGAAAGCCGTGGGTCGGGAAACGGCAATAAGTCCATGGCCGTGTCGAGGTCCGGTTCCAGAAAGTAGCGCCCCTCGCGGGGGTAGACGCGGATGCCGACGGCCCGGAGTAGTTCCATGTCGCGGTAGAAGCCCCGCTGGTTCAGACCGAGTCGCCGGAGCAGGACGGGGCGGGACACCGGGCCGTTGGCCAGCATCTGAACGAAGCGGTAAAGTCGGGCGACGCGGCCCGCGGTGACCGACCTCGATCGCCCGCGCGGGCGTTGCCGCTGTGCTTTGGCCATGTCCTGTCCGTCGTCATCCTGGCGCCGCCGGCGTACCAACATCCCATTCTACACACGTTTCCAAACGGACGGCCGGCCCGCCCGCGACTTGCGCCCGGCCGGGCGCGTTGGTCCGGTTGTGCGGCGGCCGGACTCCGGTTGCCGGAAAAAAAGCCGGCCACCGGCCAAGTGCGGCCCGCCCGTCGGCCGATGGGGAGACTACCTCACGCCACCGAAGAGCGCCCGCGCCGCCCCCGGAAGGACCCGCCCGCCATGCCGCCCGAGGTCAACGTCCTGGCACTGGTCAAGGGCCGGGAGCGGTATGTGTACGTCTACGACGACTACAGCGAGCGGGAACTGCTCGACGCGGTCCGCGACCACGCGGCCGACCCGCGGCTGAGCCTGTCCTGGTTCGACGCCTCCGTGCTGACGCGGAAGGCCCGGGAGCAGGTGGCCGCGGCGGCCGAATTCGGCCCGCCCTGACCGGCCCGACCGGCCGCGGGGCGCGAGCGAGCACCATGCACGACCTGCTGGCCGACTACCTCCGACACCTGGCCCTGGAGCGGCATGCGTCCGCCCACACGGTCAAGTCGTACCGCGAGGACTTGACCCAGGCCGTCGGCTTTTTTCAGACCCAGCTTCCCGGCCAGTCGCCCGCGCCGCAGCGGCTCACGACCCGCGTCCTCCGCGCCTACCTCGCCTGGCTGAGTGAACAGGGGTACGCCCGCACCACGGTCGCCCGCCGGCTCGCGGCCGTCCGCTCGTGGCTGCGATATCTGTGCCGCCAGGGCGTCTTGGCGCGCAACCCGGCCGACGGGCTGCGCGGCCCTCGCCAGGAGAAGCGGCTACCGCACTTCCTGGCCGCCACCGACGTCACCAAGCTGGTCGCCGCCCCGGCCCTGACGCCGCTGGGCGCCCGCGACCGGGCCATCCTGGAAACCCTCTACTCGGCGGGCCTGCGCGTCAGTGAGTTAGTCGGGCTGGACCTCGACGACCTGGACCTCGACGGCGGCGTCTTGACCGTCCGCGGCAAGGGCAAGAAAGAGCGGCTGGCGATCCTCGGCCGGGAGGCGGCCGACGCCGTCCGCGCGTGGTTGGCGGAGCGCGCCTCCCTCGTCGCCGCGAAGGCCACGGTCGCCCTGTTCCTGAACCGCTTCGGTCGACGGCTGACGGCTCGGAGCGTCGCCCGGATGCTGGCGAAGTACCTGACCCAGACCGGGCTTGACCCGCGGACCAGCCCGCACACGCTGCGGCATACGTTCGCCACCCACCTGCTCGACGCCGGGGCCGACATCCGCAGCGTCCAGGAGCTGCTCGGCCACCGCAGCCTGGGCACGACGCAGGTCTACACCCACGTGACCACGCACCGCCTACACGACGCTTACCGCGCCGCCCACCCGCGGGCCCGGGGCAAACCCCGACTCCGAGTTCGCGATACCGGCTGATCCCCGCCCCCCGCCCCATGCCTCTTTGACCCGCAACCCCGACGAGGGCCGTCCCATGTCTATCTCCCGAGACGCCCGCCCCCGGTTCCGCACGGTCCTGAGTGCCGTTGTGCTGGCGGCCTGCGCCCGGTCCGCGCACGGTCAATCCGTCCAGTGGCGGACGGACTACAACGCCGCCCGCAAGGAGGCGACCGAGAAGGGCCGGCCCATCCTGCTCGACTTCGGGACCGAGAACTGCATGTGGTGCAAGAAACTGGACATGGGCACGTTCCGCGACCCGCTCGTGGTCAAGGTGCTCAACGAGTCGTTCGTCAGCCTCAAGGTGGACGCCGACCGGGAGGCGACGCTGACACAAATCCTGCACATCAGCCAATATCCGACGCTGGTCATGGCCGGTCCCGACGGCAAGATCATCGGCGTCCTTGAGGGCTATCAGGAGGCCGGCCCGCTCGCCGAGCAGTTGCAGAAGGTGTCCGAGTACTACGGCACGCCGGACTGGATGCAGCGCGACTACCAGGAGGCGGCCCGGGCGATCGTCGGGTCGGAGTACGGCAGGGCGGTCGGCCTGCTCAAGAACGTCACGCGGGACGGCAAGGACCGCCCGGTGCAGGTGAAGGCGCGGCAGATCCTTCAAGACCTGGAACAACAGGCGGCCGGACGGCTGGCGCGGGCCAAGTCGCTCCACGACCTCGGCCGGAGCACCGAGGCGGCGGAGGCGCTGACCGACTTGCTGCGGAACTATGGGGGTACACACGCGGCCAACGACGGCGGTGCGCTGCTGACGACGTTGGCCGCCCGGCCGGAGATGCGCGACCAGCAGCGGCGGCAGCGGGCGCGGGAGCTGCTAGCCCTGGCCCGGGACGATTACCGTACCCAGCAGTACCTGGGCTGCCTGGATCGGTGCGAGACACTGGCCGCCGCCTACTCGGACTTGCCGGAGGGGGTCGAGGCGCAGCAGTTGGCCGCCGAGGTGAAGGACAATCCGGACTATCTGGTGCGGGCCTGCGACTCGCTGAACGCCCGAATGGGGGCCATGTACCTGACGCTGGCCGAGACGTGGGTCAAGAAGGGCCAGCCGGCGCAGGCCTTACTCTGTTTGGAGAAGGTGCTCCAGACGGCGCCCGGTAGCCGCCATGCGGAGCTGGCCCAGGTCCGGCTCGCCCAACTCCAGGGCGCGGTCACGACGCAACAGGCGGAATACAAGAAGCACTAGCCCCGCATGCCCGCCACCGCGGCGTCGTGCAGGAGGCCGTTGCTCGCGAGCAGTCCCCCGGCGTGGGCCGGGTTGTCGGCCCCGTAAGTCAACGGCCGGCCGTCGAGTGTCGTCGCGCGACCGCCAGCCTCCGTGACGAGGACGTGGCCGGCGGCAAGGTCCCAGTCGTTCATGACGTCGTACGTCGAGACGTACAGGTCGGCTTCCGCGCGAGCCACACGGGCCAGCTTGATACCTGCGGAGTATGTCTCGACCACGGCCCCCGGCTTCAGCCGCTGCACCGGCGGCGTTGGCCCGCGTGCCGGGTTGGTGTGACTCTGAACCAGGGTCGCCCCGGCGAGGGCGGCCGTCGCCGTGACGCGGACGGCAACCGGCCGACCGCCGCGGTCGCACCGCCAGCACCCGCCGCCGCTGGTGGCGTAGGTGCAGACGCCCGTCGCCGGTTCCAGCACCACGCCGACGACCGGTTCGCCGGATTCCACCAGCGCCACCATGACCGAGAATTCGCCGTTCTTGCGGGCGAACCCGCGGGTGCCGTCGATCGGGTCGATGACCCAGAGCCGCGGGCCGTCGTGCGGGAGCTCGGCCAGCGTCGGCGTCGCCTCCTCGGCCCGGAAGGCGTCGCCCGGGAATGCGGCCCGCAGCGACTTGAGGATGACTTCCTGCGACTCGCGGTCGGCGGCCGTGGTGATCGACGCCGGGGCGTCGGCGATCGCCTCGAACCGGGCGTACAGGTCGAGGATGACGGCCGCCGCCGCGTCCGCGGCCGACCGGCCCGCCGCCAGTTCGCGCTCGTAGGTCATTGGGTCATTCTACGAACCGGCCGTCACGCCCGCGCCGCGAACTCGTTGAACTCCATGTAGTGGATGTGCTTGTACAGGTCGTTGCGGGCGATGAGTTCGCGGTGCTCGCCGACCGCCTCGACTTTCCCGCGGTGGATCAGGTACAGCCGGTCGCAGGAGCGGATCGTGGAGATCCGGTGCGGCAGGAATAGCACCGTCTTGCCCGGCAGGATGCGGGCGAACGTGTCGTCGAGCAGGCTCTTGGTGTCGTCGTCGAGCGGGTCGGCCGGTTCCTCGATCACGTACATGGCCGGGTCGCGGAGGACGGCCCGGGCCAGGGCGACGCGGAACTGCTCGCCGAGCCGCAGCGAGCTACCCATCTCGCCGATCGGCGTTTCATACCCGTATGGCAGTTTCTGCACGAACTGGTGGGCGTGGGCGAGTTTCGCCGCCTCGATGATCTGCGGGACGGCGTAGGTCGGGTCGCCGCAGCCGACGTTGTTCGCCACCGTGTCGTTGAAGATCAGGTTCGGCTGCAACAGCACGCCGATCTGCGAGCGGATCGAATCAAACGTCAGCCACTTCAGATTGCGATCATCGATGCGGATTTCGCCGGACGTCGGGTCGAGGAATCGGGACAGCAGGTAGACGAGGGCGTGCTTCTCCGCCTCGTCCGAGCCGACCAGGCCGACCCGCTCGCCGGCCGCGATCCGTAGCGACACGTCGGACAGCAGCACCCGCCCGCTCGCCGGGTCGCGAAGGCTGACGGACTTGAACTCGATCCCCTTGTTGATCGCCGGCAGGAACTCGGCCCCGACAGCCTGCCCGACTTCCCGCGGCCGGTCCAGGAACTCGTACACCAGGACGGCCGACTCCCGCCCGCGGCGGACGCGGCCGCGGCTGCGGACCCAGGCCATCAGTGGCC
>DASXAN010000991.1:0-2142 GCA_036406755.1 Gemmataceae bacterium | reverse complement strand
AGCCGCTGACCGCCCAGAGGGCCGCGATCTGGCCGGCGGTCTTCCCCTGGCGGGACAGCCGGACCATCTGGGCCCGGCGGACCACCCGGGCGTCGGCCCCGGCCCGCACCAGCCGGGTCAACTCCCGCTCCTCGGCCCGCGTCAGCGGCCGGGCCGACAACGGCGCGGACATGGATGCCTCCCTTCATCCGGCGGCGGCGAATCCATGCCCTTCTACCAAACAACGCCTACGCACCGCAACGGACTTATGCAAGACCGCTTAGAAGCCGTTTCATAACTGTCGCAGCGTGATCAACAGGCACGCCACGTGGAAGAACGCCTGATACGAGCTGAGGTTGCGGTCGTAGCGGACCACCAGCCGGCGGAAGTTCCCCAGCCAGGCGAACGTCCGCTCGACCGTCCACCGCCGCTTATACCGCCGCAGCTTCCGCCCGTCCTGCGTCGCCGGCTTCTTGCGGCCCTTGCGGTGCGGGCAGACCAGCTCGATGTCCCGCTCCATTTGCAGCCGGTCGCGGAGCGGGTCGCTGTCGTACCCCTTGTCGTGACCTGCCCCCGTTGGTGATGCCAACCCCGTAGTTAGGGGTCACGTTCGCGGGCCAGGGGAGCTAACGGCCCGGGCAGGATCGCCTCGGGGGCCGGCGGGCGGTAGCCCAGGCTGCTGTGCGGCCGGACCCGGTTGTAATCCCGCCGCCACCGCTCGACCAACGCGCGCGCCTCCAGGAGCGTGTCGAAGACCTCAAGGTTGAGCAGCTCGTCGCGGAGCCTGCCGTTGAAGCTCTCCACGTAGCCGTTCTCCCACGGGCTGCCCGGCTCGATGAACAAGGTCGTTACGCCCAGCCGCCCCAGCCACTGTCGGACCGCCTTGGCCGTGAACTCCGGCCCGTTGTCGCTGCGCAGGTGCTCCGGCACGCCGCGGGCCACGAACAGCCCGCCCAGCCGCTCCAGTACGTCGTCGGCGGTAATCCGGCGGGCCACGTCGATGGCCAGGCACTCCCGGGTGAACTCGTCGATGACCGTCAGCAGCCGCACCGCGCGGCCGTCGCTGGTCCGCGCCTTGACGAAGTCGTAGCCCCAGACGTGGCCCGCGTGCTCCGGCCGCAGGCGCACGCACGACCCGTCGTTCAGCCACAGCCGCCGCCGGGGCCGCTGCCGCTCCGGCACCTTCAACCCCTCCCGCCGCCACAGCCGCTCGATGCGCTTGTGGTTGACCCTAAAGCCGTCGGCCCGAAGCAGCGCCGTGACGCGGCGGTAGCCGTACCGGCCGTACTGGGTGGCCAACTCGACCATCCGGCGGACCAGCGCCGGCTCGTCGCCGGGGACGTGGGCCAGCCGCCGCTGGGTGGCGCGCGGCTGCCCGAGGACCTTACACGCCCGGCGCTCCGAGACGCGGTCACGGCCCAGCACGTCCCGGACGTGCTCGACCGCGGCCCGCCGCTTGGCCGGGCTCAGGAGTTTCCCGCGGCCGCCTCCCGGAGGATGGCCTTGTCCAGCTCGGCCTCGGCCACCAGGCGCTTCAGCCGCTCGTTCTCCCGCTCCAGGTCCTTCAGCCGCCGGGCCTGGTCGAGCCGCAGGCCGCCGTACTCCTTGCGCCAGCGGTAGTAGGTCTGCTCGCTCACCCCGAGCTTACGGCAGACCTGCGGTACCGCCTGGCCGCCGGCCAGCTCGACCTCGGCCTGGCGCAAGAGGTGGATGATCTGTTCGGGAGTGTGGTGCTTCTTGGCCATCGGATGCCCTCGCTGAATGCGTCCGGACGGCCTCATTCTCACCAGGCCGCTGGACTCGGTTCAGGGGGGCAGGTCAAGCCTAAATATCTGCCGATTCTGATCCAGAGTATATGAGGGCCCACGTCGGCCTTCGGTCGGTTGCGGACTTGACGGTCGGCGTCCTTCTGACGCATTTGGCCGACACGTCTTCCTCAAAGACTTCTACCACCACCTAACCACCGACTCCATCCCATCGCTCGTGCCGCAGTGCACGTCGAACATGCCGGCGGGCGCGTTCGCCCCGTTCGTGCCGGTCCGGTCGCCGTCCTAGACGGCTTGTCACGTCCCTTAAGTAAGGAGCCGTTCGTTGAAACACCTTTGCTGCCGTAGCTCGGTTACATTCGTCGACGTGGAGACCACCGGCGTCGACCCGCGGGCC
>DASXAN010000990.1:0-11251 GCA_036406755.1 Gemmataceae bacterium | reverse complement strand
GCGGCGGACGGGAATTCGCCGGGGCGGGACAGCTCGTCGCCCCGGGCGTGGACTCGGGTGGCGACCGTGAGTAACAGCGGCACCAGGGCCGGGTGCAGGTCCCTACGGATGACCAGTTCCGCGGTCGGGGCCAGCAGGGCGACGTCATGGGTCGGGACGTTCTGTCCGAGGTCGACCAGTCCGGTCGGAAACGTCACCGCCGATAGGAACCGGAAGCGCCGGTGATACGCCTCCTGCTGGGCGAAGCTCAGCAAGTGGACGGTCTGGTCGTGCAGGAGGTCACGGATGTAGTCCGCCTCGGGGGCGGCGACGAAAAACGCGGCGTCCAGCCGGCCGTCGCGAATCGCGCGGGCGGCGTCCGTGACCGGGTCGTTCGCCAGGGTGGCCCGCGAACGGCTGTCGGCGGCCGACGACTCCGCGAGGCCGTTGGCGGCGAGCAGTTGCATGGCGACCGCGTGCGTTCCGCTGCCGGGCGGACCGACGCCTATGCGCTTGCCGGCGAGTTGGCTGAGGCGGTCGAGCGGCCGGTCGCCGCGGTAGAACACCCAGAGCGGTTCCCGGTACAGGCTGCCGAGGGCCAACAGCCGTTCGCAATCGTCGGGGCCGGCGACGCCGCTCTGGACGATCGCGACCGCGACGCCAGACCGGTCGTCGGCGAGCAGTCGAAGGTTTTCGACCGAGCCGGCGGTCTCGCGGACGTCGAGGGCCAGCCCCTCCTTGCGGAGTTCGTCGGCATACCGCCGGGCGAATTGATAATAGGCCCCGGTCTTCGAGCCGCTCGCGATGACGATCGCGCGGGGCGGCGGCGGCTCGACGTAGCGCATGTACGTGAGAATGAGGGCGGCCAGGCAGACGCCGAGGATGCCGGACCACAGCAGCAGTGCGTGCCCGCCACGATTGCGGGGCCGTGGGGGCGTGACCTTGGGCCGGGCCGCGGGCGCCATGGCGGTGCCCTCCGTCATCGATCCGGGGCAGCCGGGCGGTGATGGCGAAACTGGTCGCGGGCGTCGTTACCGCAGATGCTCGTCGCGCAGGTCGCGCAGCCGGTCCAGGGCCGGCTTCGGCTTCGCCGCGGCGTCCAATAGCCCGCAGTGCGGGAACTGGTGGGCCTCCGCGTCGGACAGGTGGCACCAGTACGCCGACCGGACGAACGGCTTGCACGCCGCCAGGGCCGTGAACTCGGCCGCCCAGTCGGCCTGGGCCTCCGGGGCAAAACCGCCCTGCCAGTGTCCCGCCCCGACCGAGAGGTGCGAGTCCGCCAGCGCGTCCGGCCCTTTCGACGACGGGTACGCCAGCGACACCTGGAGCGGCGTGCCGAGCAAGGCGTACAGGTCCAGCACCCGCGACGCGTCCAGCAGGTCCCGGCAGTAGCTTCCCCGCGGCGTCACGCCCATCACCCACTCGATGTCCAGTGCCGCCAGCTTCAGCCCGGCCCGGATCAGCGTGTCCGCGAACACGAACGGCGAGTAGGTGTGCTCCGCTCGGGCCATGTACTCGCCCCACGGCTGGGCCACGCCGATCACCAGCTCCAGCTCCGGGTCGATCTGCCAGGCGGCCTCGGCCAGCCGGGCCGTCAGCCAGAGCAGGTCGTCCTCGGTCAGCTTCAGAACGCTCGTGACGTTGCTGGCCGCCGTCAGGTGCCAGCGGCGGACGTGGCGGTGGTAGCGGCCGACGGCCGTCTCCACGTAGTCGCACATGAAGCTCGACAGGCTCGGCAGGTCGCCCTCCCACAGCCACAGCCAGTCCGGCAGGCCGGCGTGGGAGAAGTCGACGAGCGGGCCGGCGGTGATGCGGAGGTTCTTCCCGGCCGCCCACGCCAGCTGGGCGTCCACGGCCTCCCACTTGTACTGCGATTCGGTCGGCTCGACGGCCTTCCACGTCATCGGCAGCGACACGCCGTTGAACGCCGCGGCGACCGGGTCGGCGGCGGCCGGGGGAACCGGGCCGTTCAGCCGCACGCCCAGCAGCGTGTCCAGCTTCGGTTGCCGCTGGTGGCGGGCCTGGAACATCTGGTCCGTGTAGACCCGGACCAGATCGTTCGCCGCCTTGTAGGCCAGCTCCAGCGCGGCCAGGGCGTCGGCGTCGGCGGCGGGCGAGGGCGGGGCGGTGGCGGCCCGGCCGAACCGCAGGCTCGCGGCGCGGATCTGCTCGTCCAGCTCGGCCGGGACCTGCAGGCCGACGGCCCGCCAGTCGGCCACTTGGCCCCGGAGCTGGTTCAGCTTGCCGCGGGCCAACTCGACGCCGAGCGAGTACGGGTCCGGCCGCTCGATCAGGGTGGCGCTGGACCCCATGAACCGGCCGACGCCGTTCACGTCCCACGGCACGACCAGGTAGCCGCTCTCGTCCACGTCCCGGACCAGGCGGATGGCGCCCGGGTCGCGGACGACCTGGGTCGGGGCCGGCATGTTGTCGTACCCGCCGGCCACGCAGGCGCGGTCCAGGTCCGGGGCGGCCGCGGACGCGCTCGGGAGCTGGAAGGTCATCATGCCCATGTCGGGTGCCGTGGTCCGAGGGCGGGACGGTGGCCCCGCCGCCTGACGGGAGTCGGGTGCATTATAGACGCGCCGGCCGCGGCACGCCACGGGCGCGGGGTGGTGCGGCGTAACGGGTTCGGTCAGGCGGCGCGGGCGAGCGCGGCAGCGTCCACGGCGACGATCGTGATGCCGTACCGGTCGGCCAGCGCGACCGTAGCCGCCTCGTCCAGCAGAATCGTCTTGCCGGCCTCGACGGCCAGCACCCGCCCGCCGGCCTGCCGCAGCGTCTCGACTGTCGTGCAGCCGACCGTCGGCACGTCGAACCGCATATCTTGCTGCGGCTTGGCCACCTTCACTACGACGAACCCACCCCGGCCGCACAGCTTGCCGGCTCGGGCGATCGCCTGGTCGGTCCCCTCGATCGCCTCGACGGCCAGCACGGCACGCTCGTGAACGGCCACGCTCTGGCCGACGTCCAGCCGGCCCATCTCCTTGGCCAGCTCCCACCCGAAGGCGATGTCCTTTTCTTCCGCCGCCGTCGGGCCGCGGCGGGTCAGCAATCCGGCGCGCACGAGTAACTCCGGGCAGTAGTCCAGGGCTGAGCCGAACCGCAGCCCGTCCCGCTCGAACTCGGCGATCAAGCTCAACAAGAGCGTGTCGTCCTTGTTGTCCCGCCGCACGCGGTTGTACCAGAACCGCAGGCCCCGCAGGTCCGGCATCAGCGACAGGACGCGCCAGGGGCCGAAGAAAGCGGACTTTTCCACCTTCCCGGCCATGACCACGTCCCGCACACCGGCCCGCCTGAATCGGCGGATGACGGCACCGAGCCGGCCCACGGCCGCCCAGTGGAACCGCACGGATAGCGGCTCCAGCTCCGGGCTGGCGAGGTTCCGCAAGCCGACGGTCACAACCGGCACGCCCAGCGCCTTCGCCTTCTCGGCGAACGCGACCGGGAACCGGCCGGCCCCGGCCAACAGCCCCACCGGTGGGTAACTCATTCGTCCGCTCCGCCGTCCACGCCCAGCCGCCGCTCGACCTCCCGCAGCCGCTTCCGCAGGCCCGGCAGGGCGGCCAGGCACATGAGCACCTTCTTCTGGTCCCGCTCCGGGGCGGCCGGCGAGCCGAGCATCCGCTGCCCCGGGGCCACGTCCTTCGTCACCGCCGCCTGACCGCCGATGACGCACCCGGCCCCGATCTGGACGTGGTCCACCACCCCGACCTGGCCGGCGATGACGACGTAGTCCCCGGTCCCGCTCGACCCGGCCATGCCGACCTGGCTAACCAGGATGTTGTGCCGGCCGATCTGGCAGTTGTGCCCGACCATCACCAGGTTGTCGATTTTCGTCCCGGCCCCGACCCGGGTCGGGCCGAACGTGCCGCGGTCGATCGTCGTGCAGGCCCCGACCTCGACGTCGTCGCCGACCTCGACGTGGCCGAACTGCGGCACCTTGACGTGCCGGCCGTCCTGGAGCCGGTAGCCGAACCCGTCCGCCCCGAGGACGGCGTGGGCGTGGACCGTCACCCGGTGGCCGACGACCGTGCCGTCGTACAGGACGGCGTGGGGGTGCAGAGTGACGTCGTCGCCGAGGCGGCAGTCCCGGCCGACGACGGCCCCGCTATGGACCTGGCACCGCGCGCCGAGGACGCTGCCGGCGCCGACGACGGCGAACGGGTGGACGCTGGCCTCCGGGCCGATCACCGCGGACGGGTGGACGCTGGCGAGCGGGTCGATGCCGTGCGGCGGCGGGGCGGGGCGGCCGTGCAGATGGCGGGCGATGGCGACGAACGCGGCGAGCGGGTCGGCCACTCGGATCAGCGCCTTGCCGTTGAGGGGGGCGGTGGTCGAGACGACCGCGGCGCTGGCCGGGCAGCCGGACAGGTCGGCCACGTGGCGGTCGGTTTCGGCGAAGGTGATGTGCCCGGGGCGGGCCTCGCCGAGGGCGCGGGCGGCGTAGATCGGCAGGTCGCCGTTGCCGTGCAGCTCGCCCCCGACCAGGGCGGCCAGTTCGCGGACGGTGCTCGGCATCGTGGTTCCTTCCACGGGGGTCGCACCCCGGTCGTCCTGGCCGGGGCGGTCGCAGTCAGCCCGGGACTATACCCGGGGCCGGCTCGCCGGGCAACCGGAAGTTGTCTAGCCCGTCAGAACAGCGTCGGCTTGCCGAGCTTGCGGCGGACGACGGAGAACTGGCCGGCGTGTAGTAGCCCGTGGTTGGCGACGAGCAGGAACAGGGCGCCGATGGTCGGCGCGATCGGGGCGGTGGGGCCGGGGTTGGGCCTGTCGAGGTCGGCCTCCGGCAACCGGTCCAGGGCTGCGAGCGTGACCTTCCGAACCCGGCCGTACTGGGCCAGGTATTCTGCTTTCGTCAGAAAGCCATTGTCATCCTTGGCCGTACTGGCGGCATGCAGGTCAGCGAATCCCTCGGGCAGAGCCGGGGCGAGATCCGGCACCATGTTGGTGAGCATTCGATGTTCGGACGCGATGACATGGCCGATCTGCCAGGCGATGTGATTCGCACTCGCTGACGGCCGGACCAGCAGATCGGCGTCGGAGAGGTCTTGGAGCAGCATCGTGAAGACCTGCCGACTTGTCGCAAGTGCTTGGCGAATCACGTCTTTCGCCATCACGGCGGCCTCCAATCGCGCAGTTGTAGGATGGCAGACGGCGGGTGCGGGAGCCCCCTTGACGTGGCCCGTCCGAATTCAGGTCTCAGAACAAACTAGGAAAATTTGGAAAAAATCTCAGATCGTTGTCCGCAATCGGCAAAAAATTTCAATTCAGGAAGTAGAGACCGTTTCGACTCCCGTACGCCCGGGGCGGGGGTCGTCCGGTGGCGGTAGGACATGGTGCCTCACCTGCCATCCAAAACCTGCGCGCTTCGCCCCTCCCTGCGTCGGACTCGCACGGGTGGGGGGCAGGCGCCGTTCATCGCCGACGCTGTGAGTGACCATGCGCCGGGGAATTCAACTCGGGTTCATGCTGACGTTGGTGGTTCTGGTCGGCAACGCCGTGTTCGCCGTGCTGAACACGCGGGCCGTCGTGGAGACCGCTGAAGGGGTGGATCACACCCACGACGTCCTGCGGCAGCTCTCCACCGTCCAGTTACACCTTACCCGGGCTGAGACGTGCCAGCGGGGCTACCTGCTCACCGGGGACGAGTCGTACCTAGAGCCGTACCGGGCCGCCCGGTCGCAGGCGGCCGACGATCTGCGGCGGCTCCGGGACCAAGTCCCGGACGACCCGGCCCGGTTGCAGGAACTCGAGGCCCGGGTGGGCCGCAAGCTCGACACGTTCGACACAACGGACGAGCGGTTCCGGGCCGGCGGCCGGGACGCCGCTCTAGCCGTGGTCCGCGGGGACGGGCGGGCGGCCATGGAGGAGGTCCGCCGGATGGCGGCGGCCATGCAGGACGGCGAACGGCTCCGGCTCCGTGGCACCGCGGCGCGGCTTCAGGACAGTGGCCGACGGTCGCTCATGGCGTTCGCCCTGGCGACGGCTCTGGCCCTGGCCGCGTTGGTGTGGGAGTTCAACGCCGTCCGCCGGGACCTGCGGCAGCGGGAGCGGGCCGCACGGGAGCTTCGGGACCAGCGGGAGCAGTTCCGCGCCACCCTGGCGTCGATCGGGGACGGGGTGATCGTCACCGACACGGCCGGGCGGGTGACGTTCCTCAACCCCGTGGCCGAGGCGTTAACCGGGTGGGGCCAGGACGCCGTCGGCCGGCCGCTGCCGGAGGTGTTCCGGGCGGTCGACGACCGGACAGGCCGGCCGGTCGAGGACCCGGCCGCCCTGGCCCTGCGGCGGGGCGGGACGGTGGTCATGGCCGACCCGGCCGACCTGATCGCCCGGGACGGCGCCGCCCGGCCGATCGACGACTCGGCCGCGCCGATGCGGGACGCGACCGGGGCGCTGGTCGGGGCCGTCGTCGTGTTCCGGGACGTGAGCGACCGGCGGCGGGCGCAGGAGGCGCTGCGGGAGCACGCGGCCCTGTTAGACGAGGCGACCGACGCCATCCTGGTTGAGGACCCGGACGGGCGGGTGACGTTCTGGAACCGCGGGGCCGAGCGGCTGTACGGCTGGCGGGCGGCCGAGGCGATCGGCCGCGAGTCGGCGGAACTGACGGGCGGGTCGCCGATCGAGCGGGCGGAGCCGCTGGCCGCGGTGGCGGTCGCCGGCGAGTGGGTCGGCGAACTCCACCAGGCCCGCCGGGACGGCCGGGCGGTCATCGTCGCCAGCCGGTGGACGCTGTTGCGGGACGCGGCCGGCCGGCCCCGGTCGCGGCTAGTGATCAACACCGACGTCACCGACCGCAAGAAGCTGGAGGCGCAGCTGCTGCGGGGGCAGCGGCTGGAGAGTATCGGCACCCTGGCCGGCGGCATCGCCCACGACCTGAACAACGTCCTTACCCCGGTCCTGATGGGCCTGGACATCCTGCGGACGGCCCCGGAGGAGGCCGGCCGCCTCGGCGTGCTCGAGACGATGCGGCAGGCCGCCCAGCGGGGGGCCGAGTTGGTTCGACAGGTGCTGCTGTTCTCTCGGGGCGGCGAGGGGCCGCGGGCCGTCGTGTCGCTCAAGCCGCTGATCGCCGAGGTCGAGCGGTTCATCACCCACACCTTCCCGAAGACGGTCGCCGTCCGCGTGGACGTGCCGGGCGACCTGTGGCCGGCCCCGGTGGACGCCACCCAGTTCACGCAGGTGGTGATGAACCTGGCCGTCAACGCCCGTGACGCCATGCCGGAGGGCGGCGAGTTGCTGATCCGGGCCGAGAACCTAGTGGTGGACGACCACTACGCCCGCCTGCACCCCGGGGCCAAGCCGGGCCGGCACGTGGCCGTCACCGTCGCCGACACAGGTACCGGCATCGACCCGGACGTGCAGGAGCGGATGTTCGACCCGTTCTTCACCACCAAGCCGCTGGGGCTGGGGACGGGGCTGGGGCTGTCCACGGTCCTGGGGATCGTCCGCGCCCACGGCGGGTTCCTTAGCGTCTACAGCGAGCCGGGGCGGGGAACACGGTTCGTCGTCTGCCTGCCGGCGGCCAAGTCGTCCAAGGAGGTCCGGCCGGCGTCGGCGATCATCCCGGCGGCCGGCAACGGCGAGCTGATCCTGGTCGTGGACGACGAGGCGGCCATCGCGCAGATCACCCGGCACACGCTGGAGGCGCACGGCTACCGGGTGTTGACGGCGGCCGACGGGGCCCGGGCGGTGGACCTCTTCCGCGAGCATCGCGGCGAGGTGCGGGTGGTGCTGACGGACATGATGATGCCGGTGCAGGACGGCCCGGCGACGATCCGAGCGATCCGGCGGCTGGACCCGGCCGTGCCAATCATCGCCGCCAGCGGGCTGTCGGACCCGGCCCGGGCCGTCGGAGATATGGCCGGCGAGGTGGCGGCGACGCTGCAAAAGCCGTTCACCGCCGCCACGCTGGTCAAGACGGTGCGGACCGTGCTGGCGAAGGCAACCGCCAACGGCGCCGGGCGGGCGGCGCCGTGACCGGTCCGCGGCCGCGTCGCCCGCGGGCCGTCATCCGCCGCTCACCGCGCAGTCCAGCCGGTCGCCGGGGCCGACGGTGATCTCGCACGTCCGCCCGGCCGGAACGACGGTGTTCGGCGCCAGCTTGCGGGTCTGACCGTCCTGTTCGACGGTGACCGATTCGACGGTGAACGGCCCACTGACGCGGGACGCCGGCCGATCCTCCCCGGCCGCCAGGTTGAAGTACATCCGGTTCCGCCCGCCCGGGCTACCGCCGGCGGCCGTCACCTTACACGGCCGGCCGGTCCGGTTGACGACCACCAGTGTGACCGTCTTCGACGGGTCGAGCAGGCCGGCGATGTCCGGGGTGCCGGGTGGCTGCGGGCCGACGGCCGGCCGGGGCAGCCGCTCCCACGGCCGCCAGACGGCGGCGACCGCCGCGGCGACGGCCAGGAACGCCAGCAACCGCCACCGCCGCGTCATGGCCGGACTCCCATCTGGTTGATCCACGGACCGGTGTCCAAGGGTAGTGCGGGGACTGGATAACGCCGGTACGCCCGCCCGGACTCGAACCGGAATGGGCAGCTTGGCAGGCTGTTGCGAGAAACGCGCAACCACAATCCTGTCAGCCGTCTGCCAGTCACCCCCCCTGTCAGGTTGCGACCGGGTCGCGCTTTTCGTCCTCGGCGAGGGCCAACACGCCCCACAGCGCCGGCCCGACAGTGGCCAGGGGGCGGAGCCTTTGGTATTCCGCCTCGGCGATGCTGACCAGCGAATCCGTAACCGGGCTCGTCGGCCTTTGATGCCGACGGGGCTAAAACGTCCTGATGCCGCCTCGGGGCGACGGCCGCGAGCAGATCGCGCCAGCATCCGCTTCTCGCTACAGGTAGCGGGGTTGAGCTTTCCCGGCGCGCAAATGACAGCAATGGAACCCCCTGCAATGGCGTTTCTCTGGGCCCTGCTGTTCGTCGTGGTGGTGCTCGTTTTCTGGTCGTCGAATCTGATCGGCCTGCCCGGACACTGGTTGATCGTGGCGGCAACCGCGGTGTACGCCTGGCTGGCCTCGGGCGGCGGCGGCGTGCGGTGGGCGGCCGTCGCCGTCGTCACGGGGTTGGCAGTTTTCGGCGAACTCGTGGAACTCGGCGCGAGTGCGGCCGGCGTGAAACGGGTCGGCGGGAGTCGGCGGGGCATCGTCCTCGCGCTCGTCGGCTCGGTCATCGGCGCGATGACGGGGCTGTTCGTCGGCGTTCCGATTCCAGTCATCGGGTCGGTCGTCGCGGCGTTGCTACTTGCCGCGCTCGGGGCCCTCATCGGCGCCGCACTGGGCGAACTCTCGGCCGGGCGGTCGCTGGCGGCCAGTTGGAGGGTTGGACGGGCCGCGTTCTGGGGGCGGCTGCTCGGGACCTTGGCCAAGACCCTGGTCGGTGCCGTGATGGCGGGCGTCGCCGTCGCCATCGTGTTTGTGTAACCCACTGTTGGTGTCCGTCAAACCTTCAAGAGGCGCCCTTCGGCGCTTTAGTATGAAACGCTTGACAGCCCCCTCCGTCATTCGCCTCGCCGCCTGTGCCGCGGCCTGCGTTTGGCTGTCGGCCGCACGGCCGGAGCCGCCGCCCGCCGGCGGCCGGCCCTCTGACGCAGTCGTGCGCGGCCCCGTTGAGGGCCGCCGGTTGGCCCTGGTCTTCACCGGGCACGAGTTCGCCGAGGGCGGCGAGACGATCCTCGACGAACTCGCCAAGCACCAGGCCAAGGCGTCCTTCTTCCTCACCGGCGACTTCCTCGCCAACCCCCAGTTCCAGCCGCTGGTCCGCCGCATCGTACGTGACGGCCACTACCTGGGCCCCCATTCGGACAAACATCTCCTCTACTGCGACTGGGGCCCCGACAGGAAGACGCTCGTCACGAAGGAGCAGTTCACCGCCGACGTGCGGGCCAACCTCGACAAGATCACCCGCCTGGGGGTCGAACGGCCCAGGTACTTCCTCCCGCCCTATGAGCACTTCAACCTGGACGTCGCCCGGTGGACGGCCGCGCTGGGTCTGACGCTCGTCAACTTCACCCCCGGCACGCGGTCCAACGCCGACTACACGGCGGAGGAGGCAGCGAACTTCATCTCGTCCCGCACCATCTTCGACAGCATCCTCGCCCGGGAGCGGCAGAATCCGGACGGGCTCAGCGGCTTCCTGCTGCTGCTGCACGTCGGCGCCGGCCCGAAGCGGGCCGACAAGTTCCACGTCCGGTTCGGGGCGCTCCTCGACGCCCTCGCGGGGAAGGGCTACCGGTTCGTCCGCGTGGACGCGCTGCTGGACCCGCCGGCGGCGGCGCCGCCTCCGACGCCGCCCGGACGGCACCCGCCGACCCGCCGTGTCGCCGCGGTCGTGACGGAGTATCGCCACAACTCCCACGCCGACGTGATCGTCAGTCGCCTGCTCCTGACCGACATGCTCGACGGGACCGGCCGGGACTCGCCCCTGAATCTGGCGTCGCTCTATACCGACCAGCGGCCGGCCAACGACATCAGCCGGTTGCTGGCCGCGTCGCACCGGTTCCGGATCGCGCCAACCGTCACCGACGCGCTCACGCTGGGCACGGGCCGGCTCGCCGTGGACGGCGTCCTCTTGATCGCCGAGCACGGCGACTACCCCGTCTCCGCCACCGGAAACCGCCAGTACCCCAAGCGGCGGTTCTGGGAGGAGACGGTCAAGGTCTTCCGGGCGAGCGGGCGGGTCGTGCCCGTCTTCATCGACAAGCACCTGTCGGACAACTGGGACGATGCCAAGGCGATCTACGACACCGCTCGGAGATTGACGGTCCCGCTCATGGCCGGCTCGTCGGTGCCCCTGACGTGGCGGCACCCGCCCGCCGACGTGGCCCGCGGCGCCCGGCTCACGGAGATCGTGGCCTTGACCTACGGCGCGACCGACGCCTACGGGTTCCACGCCCTGGAGGCGGTGCAGGCGCTGGCCGAGCAGCGGCACGGGGGCGAAACAGGCGTGGCGGCGGTGCGGTGCGTGGCCGGGGACGCGGTGTGGGAGGCCCTGGACCGGCGGGAGGTCGATCCCGAGCTGTTCGCCGCCGCGCTGCGGCGGGCCCCGGGGCTTGAGGACAGCCGGCCGCTGAACCGTAAAGCCGTCCCGGCGCCGCTGCTGATGATCGTCGAGTACGCCGACGGGCTGCGGGCCTTCATCCTGGAGTTGAATGGGGCCGTCGGAGCATGGACGGCGGCCTGGCGCTACCAGAACGACCGGCGGGTCGAGGCCACGCAGTTCTGGACCCAGGAGGCGCGGCCGGCCGCGCACTTCACCCTGCTGCT
>DASXAN010000989.1:0-3816 GCA_036406755.1 Gemmataceae bacterium | reverse complement strand
GCCGCCCGGTTCCGCCGGCTGGCCCGGGACTACGAGCGGCTGGCCGAGACGTTGGCCGGCTGGCACTGGCTGGCGTTCGTGGCCCTCATGCTCCACCGGGCCACCCTCACAGGGCCGATCGGTTCATAACAGGCTCTAGGGCGCGGCCCGGGCCGGTGTCGCGGGTTCGTCCCGGCGCCGGCGGGGAGTTGCGGACGAACACCTGGCCGCAAGCGACCTAATACGGAAACCGCTCGTCCTTCTCCGCCGCGGCCAGGTCGACCAGGAACTTGCCGATCCGCTCCGTCAGCACCTCCATCAGCCGCCGGCCCTTCTCGGCCGTCGCCGCCCGCGGGTCGCCCACGCCGGTGTTCGTCGTCGCCAGGTGCCACGGCCGGGTGATGCTCACCCACCCCCGGTTGATCGCCTCGAACCGCGTCGGCTTCACCGCCCCGGCGTCGGCCAGCTCCGGCCTGAGCAGGTGCGGGAAGTACGCCAGCCCCAGGCTCGTCTCCACCTCGTCGGCGTGCTCGCCCGGCGCCTCGAAGATCTGCGGGTAGTGGTCCACGGCCACCCGGTACCAGTCGCACACGCACAGGAACACGTCGGAGCGGTGGTGCAGCTCCCGCGTCAGCGGCTTCAGCTCGTTGCCGCCGTGGCCGTTCAACAGCAGCAGCTTCTTGACGCCCTGCCGGCTCAGGGCGTCGGTCAGGTCGGTGAGGATGGCGAGCATGGTCGTGGGGGTGAGGCTGCAAGCCAGGGCGCCGGGGACTTTCAGGTGGTTGGTGTTGATGCCGAACGGCAGGGCCGGCAGCAGCACGACCCGGGCCCCCGCGTCGGTGGCGTACTGACACGCCCGCCGGCCGATCTCCTCGACCTGGAGGGTGTCGGTGCCGTAGGGCATGTGCAGGTTGTGCGGCTCGGTGGCCCCGAACGGCAACACGGCCACGTCCCACGGGCGGGCGCGGGTGTCGCCGTGCCGCTGCTCGGCGAGGATGAAGGTGCTCATAGGGCTGTTTGTAGCATTTTTCGCCGGGCCGGTTACACTATCCTCCGCGCCCGCCCTCCTTGGAGCCGCACATGATCCGCCGGGACTTCCTCCGGTCCGGGGCCGCCGCCGGGCTGGCCCTCGCCGCCGCCGGGCACCACGTCGCCGCCGCCGAGAAACCGCTGCGGGTTGGGCTGATCAGCACCGGCTGGTACGGCAAGTGTTCGCTCTTCCGGCTCTTGCAAATCGGCGTCCCAGTCGAGGTCGTCGCCCTGTGCGACGTGGACAAGAAGATGGTGGCCGAGGCGGCCGACCTGATCTCCCAGCGGGCGAAAACGGACAAGAAACCGCAGCTCTACGGCGACTACCGGGCGATGCTCAAGGAGCACCCGTTCGACGTGGTCATGGTCGAGACGCCGGACCACTGGCACGCCCTGCCGATGATCGCGGCCGTCGAGGCCGGGGCCGACGTCTGGGTGCAGAAGCCGGTCAGCGTGGACGTGGCCGAGGGCAAGGCGATGGTGGCCGCCGCCCGCAAGCACAACAAGGTCGTGCAGGTCGTCACCCAGCGGCGGAGCACGCCGCACCTGATCGAGGCCCGCGACCGGATGATCAAGGCGGGGAAGCTCGGCAAGGTCGGGCACGTCGCCATCTGCTGCTACTACCACATGCGGTTCAACGCCGACCCGCCGGTCAAGCGGCCGCCGGAACACTTCGACTACGAGATGTGGACCGGGCCGGCCCCGCTGCGGCCGTACGACGCCCCGCCGAACCCGAACGCCTGGAACGAGCCGCTGCCGCACCGCCGCTGGTGGCGGACGTTCATGGAGTATGGCAACGGCATCATGGGCGACATGTGCATCCACATGCTCGACATGGTCCGGTGGATGCTCGACCTCGGTTGGCCGAAGCGGGTCGAGTCGGCCGGCGGCATCCTGGTGCAGAAGGGCGGCAAGTCGAACATCAGCGACACGCAGGACGCCACGTTCGACTTCGGCGACCTGCAGGTGGTCTGGCAGCACCGCACCTGGGGCGACCCGCCCGACCCGGACTACCCGTGGGCGGCGTTCATCTACGGGGACAAGGGGACGCTGAAGGTGAGCGTGAACAAGTACGAGTTCTTCCCGACCGGGGCGAAGAAGCCGACGCTGAGCGGGACGCCGCTGTACGAGTACGACAAGTACCCCGAGGACAAGACGGAGAAGGACCTGGAGCAGCACGTGGCGTCGGCCCTGCGGTGGCACTGGAAGGACTTCCTGAAGGCCCGGGAGACCCGCGGCCGGCCGGTCGCGGATATCGAGCAGGGGTACACCTCGACGGCCAGCTGCATCCTGGCGAACCTGTCGATGGAGCTGGGCCGGTCGCTGACGTGGGACGCGGCGAAGCAGCAGGTGGTCGGCGACGACGCGGCGAACAAACTGCTGCGGCGGCCGTACCGGGCGCCGTGGACGCACCCGGACGTCGGGTGATCGCTCGCATAGCCGCAAGCGGCGGTGATTGCCGCTTGCGGCTTAGCGGCGCGGCCGCGGGTTCTCCCACTTCGGCGGCACCAACTCCGCGTTCCACGCCCGGTACGCCGCCAGCAACTCCGCCAGCACCTCCGGCTTCGCCGCCGCCAGGTCCTTCGTCTCGCCGATATCCGCAACCACGTCGAACAGCTCCTCCGCCGCCCCCTCCTTAGCCAGCTTGTACCGCCCCTGCCGCACGGCGTACGTCTTGCCACCGCCGGCCCGCCAGAACAGCCGCTCGTGCGGCCGCCCCTTCGTCCGCCCGGCCAGGTACGGCAGCAGGTCCACGCCGTCGAGCTTGAGGCCGGCCGACACCGCGACGCCGCCGGCCGCGCACGCCGTCGGGAACAGGTCGATCGAGCAGACCGGCTCGTCGTAGGTCGTCCCGCCCGGCAACTTCGCCGGCCAGCGGACCACGAACGGCACCCGGATGCCGCCCTCGTACACCTGCCCTTTCAGGCCGCGGAGCGGGTCGTTGCGCGACGCGGACACTTGCGTCTGGCCGCCGTTGTCGCTCAGGAACACCACCAGCGTGTTCTCCTCCAGCCCCCGGTCGTGGAGCTTGGCCGTCCGCCGGCCGACGGCGTCGTCCAGGCCGCACACCATCGCCGCGTACGTCCGCCGCTTCTCGTCGGCGATGCCCTTCACCCGGTCCAGGTACTTCGACGGCGCCTGGAGCGGCGTGTGCGGGGCGTTGAACGCCAGGTACAGGAAGAACGGCTCCGCCTTGTGCCGCTCGACGAACGCGCACGCCTCCCGGCCCAAGGCGTCGGTCAGGTACTCGTCCTCCGGGACTTGCTCGCGGTTGCGCTGCAGCGCGATGCGATACTCGGCCCGGGCTTGGGCGGGGTTGGTCTGGAAGACGTTGTGGCGGAAGTAGTCGTGGCCGCCGCCGAGGAAGCCGAAGAACTCGCCGAACCCGCGGGCCAGCGGGTGGTGGGCCGGCGTCGCCCCGAGGTGCCACTTGCCCACCGCCCCGGTGGCGTACCCGGCTTTCTTGAGCACGTCGGCCAGTGTGGTCTGGTCGAGCGGCAGGCCGAGGGTGGCGTTGGTCGGGTCGTAGGTCGGGTTGTTCTCGTGGCCGAACCGCTGCTGGTAGCGGCCGGTCATGAGGCCGGCCCGCGTCGGCGAGCAGAACGGGTGCGACACGTAACCGCTGGTGCAGCGGACGCCGGTCTTCGCCAGGGCGTCGAGGTGCGGCGTCGGAATCTCCTTCGACCCCTGGAAGCCGGCGTCGGCGTACCCCTGGTCGTCGGAGAGGATGATGACGACGTTCGGCCGGTCGGCGGCGACGGCGGGCGCGGCGAGCAGGCCGACGGCGAACACCGGCAGGCAAGGGGG
>DASXAN010000988.1:0-2009 GCA_036406755.1 Gemmataceae bacterium | reverse complement strand
CTCGGCTACGTCGCCCTGATCGCGGCGGACGACTCCGCCGAGCCGGCGTGGGCGCTGGCGTCGAAGTCGGCCGGCGGGTTGCAGGACCTGCTCGCCGCCATGCCGCTGATCCGCGACCCGGGCCAGCGGGCGGCCCTGTACCCGAAGGTCGAGCCGCTCTTGCACGGCCTGCCGCCGGCGCTGGCGAGCGCGGCCCAGCAGGCGAAGGAGGTCCGCGGCCGGTACGTGCGGGTCGAGGTGCCCGGCAAGAACAAGACGCTGTCGCTGGCCGAGGTCGAGGTTTATTCCGACGGCCGCAACGTCGCCCGCGGCGGCAAGGCGACGCAGAAGGGCGTCGCCTACGGCGGCGACGCCGGCAGGGCGATCGACGGCAACACCGGCGGCCGGTTCGCCGACGGCGGCGTGTCGCACACGACCGAGGGGACCGAGGACCCGTGGTGGGAGGTCGATCTCGGCGGCGTCTACCCGATCGACTCGATCGCCATCTTCAACCGCACCGACGGCCGGTTCGGCCGGCGGCTGGACAAGTTCTCGCTGCTGGTCCTGGCGGCGGACCGGTCGGTGGTGTACCAGCAGCTCAAGCAGCCGGCCCCGGCCGTGAAGGCCGAGTTCACCGTCGGCGGCTCGTCGCCGGAGGGGGCGGTGCGGCGGGCCGCCATGCTGGCGCTGACCTCCGTCCGCGGCCAGGAGGAGCACACGTTCAAGGCCCTGGCCCCGTTCGTCTTGAAGGACCGCGACCGGTACGCGGCCGTGGCGGCGCTGCTGCGCATCCCGCAGAAGTTCTGGCCGGCCGACGACGCCAGGCCCGTCCTCGACGGCATCGTGGCCCACGTCCGGGCGCTGCCGGCGGCCGAACGGACCACGCCGGCCGTGCTGGACGAAATGCAGCTCGCCGACCAGCTCGCGTCACTGCTACCCAAGGACCAGGCGAAGGCGGTGCGGCACGAGCTGGGCGAGCTGGGCGTCCGCGTGCTGCGGATCGGCACCGTGCCGGACCAGATGCTCTTCGACAAGGAGCGGCTGGCGGTCCGGGCCGGCAAGCCGTTCGAGGTCGCGTTCGAGAACTCCGACCTGATGCCGCACAACTTCGTGCTGGTCAAGCCGGGGGCGATGGAGGAGGTCGGGCTGTTGGCCGAGGCCCAGGCGACCGAGCGGGGTGCCCTGGAGCGGAACTACGTGCCGAAGTCGGACAAGATCCTGCTCGCCAGCCGGCTGCTGCAGCCGCGGGACTCGCAGAAGCTCAGCTTCACCGCCCCGACCGAGCCGGGCGTCTACCCCTACGTCTGCACCTACCCCGGCCACTGGCGGCGGATGTTCGGCGCCTTGTACGTGGTGGCGGACCTGGACGAGTACCAGGCCGACCCGGAGGCGTATCTCGCCGCCCACCCGCTGCCGGTCAAGGATGAACTCTTGAAGTTCAACCGGCCGCGGAAGGAGTGGACGTTCGCCGAGCTGGGACCGCTCGTGCCGGAGCTGGACAAGGGCCGGTCGTTCGCCAACGGCAAGCAGCTGTTCACGGTGGCCAACTGCATCGCCTGCCACAAGGTCAACGGCGTCGGCACGGAGATCGGCCCGGACCTGACGAAGCTGGACGCGACGTACAAGCCGGCCGACATCCTCCGCGACGTCGTCGAGCCGAGCTGGCGGATCAACGAGAAGTACCAGACGTTCGTCTTCGACCTCAAGAGCGGCAAGACGGTGACGGGCCTGATCCTGGAGGAGACGCCCAACCGGGTGAAGGTGACGGAGAACCCGCTGGCCAAGGCCGAGCCGGTGATCCTCGACAAGGCGGACATCGCCGACCGGGCGAAGTCGCCGAACTCGATGATGCCGAAGGGCCTGCTCGACAAGCTGACGCGGGAGGAGATTCTGGACCTGGTGGCGTACGTGGTGGCCCGCGGCGACCCGAAGGCGGCGGCGTTCCACGGCAACGGCCACGACCACGGCCACGGGCCGGGGCACTGAGGAGAGGCGGAGCGTCACCGCCCGGGAGGGCGAGGCTCCTGCCG
>DASXAN010000987.1:0-1504 GCA_036406755.1 Gemmataceae bacterium | reverse complement strand
GCGTGGTCAGTCCCGGCGGCGTCGTGGTCTGCGGCGGTGTGGCCGGCGGCGGCGTCGGCGCGGTGGTCGGTGGCAGCGTCGGCCGGGTCGGCGGCGGGGGCGGCGGCGGCGCGGGCGGGGTGGTCGGCGGCGGGGCCGGCGGCTGGGCGAGGAGTGGGATCACGCTGACCGGATCGGCCGCGGTCGCCGCCCCCGTGCCCAACCCAAGACACACCCCGAGCGCATGGAGAAGCCGTCGCCGGCGCATGGGACACTCCTTGTCCGCAGCTCCCGGCGCGGGACGGCCGGGGATGCCGCTGGTAACGTCGGCATCCGGGCGGGACGGGGTTGACGGGTGAGGGCGGAAAAGCCGGCAAGACTGGTGAAAACGGGGTAAGGTGTGCGGTCCTGCTAAGCCGCTTGCCGCTCGGCGGCCGGGGCCGGCGGCCGGGCGAGTTGCCCGTCGATGGCCGCCAGCCGCGGCAGCAGACCGCAGCCGTTGGCGATCTGAATGGCCAACCCCGGCCGGGCGTTGGCCTCCAGCAGCATCGGCCCGTCGGTGGCGTCGATGACGATGTCCACGCCGAGGTAGCCCAGGCCGACCGCGGCGGCCGCCCGCCGGGCCATGCCGAGCACGTCGGCCCAGGCCGGCACTGCCACGCCGACCAGCGCCGCCCCGGTGTCCGGGTGCGTGCGGACGAACCGGTTGCGCTGCACGGCGTGGTTGGTGACGCCGGCGGCGAGGTCCACGCCGGCCCCGATGCCGCCCTGGTGCAAGTTCGCCCGGCCGCCGGACTCCTTCGTCGGCAGCCGCAGCATCGCCATCGCCGGCTCGCCGCGGTACAGAATCACGCGGACGTCCGGGATGCCCTGGAACGCGACCGGCGCGAACGCCGGGTGCAGCCGGACCCGCTGCTGGAGGACGGCCGCGTCCGGCCGGCCGCCGAGCGAGTACATGCCGGAGAGAATGTCGGAGACGTGCTGCCGCAGCCCGTCGGCCGGCAGCCGCGCGCCGTTGTGCCGCAGGAAGTCCGGACCGTCCCGACCGACCAAGACGAGCACGCCGCGGCCGGCCGACCCGCGGGCCGGCTTGACGACGAAGTCGCCGCGGCCGGCGAGCAGCTGGTCGAGCCGGCGGAGTTGCGAGTGGCGGTCGGCGACGGCGTACACCGCCGGCGTGGCGACGCCGATCTCGGCGCACAGCCGGGCCATGCGGAGCTTGTCGTCCACGACCGGGTAGGCGGCGCGGGGGTTGTGGTCGAGGATGCAGGCGGCGTTGCGGCGGTTCATGCCGAGGATGCCGAGCCGCCGCAGCCGCCGAGCGGCGAAGAGCCAGTGCATTCGCTCCTCCCCCCTCTCCCCTCTGGGGAGAGGAGCCGGGGGTGAGGGGAAGAGGATTTGGAAGAAGACCTTACCCCTCACCCCTAACCCCTCTCCCCAGAGGGGAGAGGGGAACAAGATCAAAACCGCCGGAACGGCACCGACCGCCGCTCCGCCCGCACGTCCGGCCCGATCGCCGGCGCTG
>DASXAN010000986.1:0-2637 GCA_036406755.1 Gemmataceae bacterium | reverse complement strand
GGCAGCGACCCGGCCCTGGACCAGGCCGCCGAGGCGTTCCTGGGCGCGGCACGCGAGGAGTTCTGGCTGGAGGCCGCCCGGCTGGCCCGCCGCCGCCTGGCACCCGGCGGCGACGACGAGACCGAGGACGGCACCGAGCCTGAAGAGTCCGGGGACCCGGACGACGGCGAGGCCGCACCGGACTGGCGGCAGGACATCTCCGACACCACGACCGGCCTGAGCAGGCTGCTGTCCGAGCGGTGCGGGACCTGCATCCTGTCGCCCGGCGACCCGATGCACCTCGGCCCCGAGCGGACCGCCGCGTTCATCCGCCAGGTCCTCGCCGAGCGCTCGTACGTGGTCTGCCACGACACGCTGACCTACGGCGACTTCCCCGACTACGGCCCGGCTATCTGCAGAGGGTTCTTCGACGCCTACCGCACCAGGTCCGCCATGCTGCTGATCCTGCAGGCGGGCCGCCGTCTGACCGAGGTCCCGCCCCCGCTCGTCGCCAAAGCCGAAGAACTCGGCCGCGCCGCCGGCAAGGCCGCCGCCGGCCGGGTCTTCGACGGGAACACGCCCAGGGAAGAGTACCGGCGGGTACTGCGCGGCATCGAAGAAGGCGACCCCGCCGTCCTCGACGCGGCCGAGCCGCCCGCCATCGGCCCCGCCGCCGGGTACGACCCCGGCGACCTCGCCCGCAACCTAGGCATCGAGCCCGCCGACCGCGGCCTGCCCCGCGCCGCGTCCGCCTACGCCGACGCCTTCACCGATGCCTTCTGGCAGGAAACCGAGCGGGCCGCCCGCGACCACGCCGGCTAGCACCAGGCACGCCCGCCGCCAAACGACTCACTGGGGCCGTCTAGCCTCCCGGGGCTCCCGGGCGACTAGACGGCCCCAGTCATGAGTCCCCGCGAAAAGCATTACCCGGAAAAAGGGAACCGCGCGGGAAAAGAATAATTCAATACGGAGACGTGGCCGAGATAAATCTCGCGAGGTGTTCCCGGGAGGTTCCCGTTAAAGTCTTTCCGTGAGTCTGCGGGATGCCAGAACCGAGCCTGAGTACCAGGTGAAGGCAGGTCTAGCGAGGTCCCGGCCCGTGTTAATTCCGCTTGTCCCGGGCGCGGATGCCATTGTTTCCGGCCGGAGCGGAAAATATCTGCGGAGCGGCTTGACTTCATATCCGGTGCAGAGTGATCGTCGTCCAGAAATAACCGGACGCAGGCAAAACTGAATGCCGCCGGAAATGAATGGAGCCACGGAAATGGCACGCACGAAGACCGCCCCCGTTACCGCCCCCAGCGCCGCGAACGCGGCGACGGACCCCGCCCCGGCCCCCGGTGCCGCACCCGCCGCCGACAGCCCGGCAGCGGCCGTGTACGCCGCGCTGGAGGCCAACCCCGGCAGCACCGTCGCGGTCATCGCGGACGCCGCCAGGACCGGCAAGCCCGCCGCCCGCGCCGCCCTGCTCGAGATGGAGAAGGCCGGCACCGCCGCCCGCGTCAAGGGCGACAGGCCCGGCGTCCCCGACACCTGGACCCTCGCCGGCCCCGCGCCCGACGGCACCAGCCCGGCCGCAGACCCGGAAGCCGCGCAGGCCGGCCAGCCGGGCGACGACCCCGCCGGCAATCCGGACCCGGCCGCCGAGGACAAGACGGCCGGCGGTACCGGGCACGACGACCCCGCCGAGGCCGGCGACCCCGCCGAGGCCGGCGACCCCGCCCCGCCCGCCCCGGAGGCGGCCGAGCCCGAGCCGGACGACGCCCCTGCCGAAGCCGACCGCGAGGACGCCGTCCCGGACGAGCCGGACACCGACGCCGCGCCGGGCAGCGACCCGGCCGCCGACGACGCCACGCACGACGAGGACGCCCCGGCAGACGCCGGCGACGAGGCCGCCGATACGCCGGACCCCGCCCTGGTCACGAAGCTGACCGAGCACCTCGACCAGATCAAGGCCCACGCCGACGAGGCCGGGCTGGACCTGGTCACGAGCGGGGACCTGAAGACCGTGCTGGCGGGCCTGGACGAGATCGCCGAGCAGGCCGCCCAGGCGCGGCGGGCGCTGAAGGCCGCGATCGGCGGGCGGAAGGCCCCGGCCGTGCGGCCCGGCGGGCTGCGCGACAAGGTCCTGGCGCACCTGGCCGCCCACCCCGACGGGGAGTTCACCCCGCACGAGATCCACAAGGTGAACGGCCACAGCTCCGGGGCGATCGCCAACGCCCTGGAGACCCTGGTCAAGCTCGGCCAGGCCGAGGTGGCCACCGAGAAGCCGCGCAAGTTCCGCCTGGCCGCCCAGCCGGCCGACGCCGCCCCCGGGCCGGACAAGCCGGACGAGGCGGACGGCGCTGAGCAGGACGGCACCGAACTGGAGGGCGCCGCGTGACAACCCCCGACGACGGCCGGGGCGGCAGCGTGCCGCCCCGGCCCCCGGCCGGCAAGCCCCAGCAGTGGTTCGTGCTGCGGCCCTGGGTGTTCGACGTCACCATGGCGGGCGTGCTGCTGCGCGCCGAGCCGCGCCCGCCCCGGATGATCCCGGTCGCCGGCTGGGCACGCGCCTACGGGCTAGCCCGCGAACCCGGAAGCGCGCGGCACGCCATCTCCCTGATCGGCCCCGGCCCGGACTTCAGCCCCGAGTACGCCATGACCACCGACCCCGGC
>DASXAN010000985.1:0-3386 GCA_036406755.1 Gemmataceae bacterium | reverse complement strand
GTGGCTGTTGCCGAACACCCGCTCCCGGCGGTCGTTCTTGACCCGCACGTCCAGGTCCCGCTCGCCGTGGATGAACACCTGCTCCTTGCCCTTGGTGTCGTCGAACCGCCACTCGTTGAACCCCACCCCGCCGGGCGTGGTGCTCGACTTCACCCCGCACACCTTCGGGTCGTTCTTGTGGTTGGACCGGTTGCCGGTGTCCGGGCCGTCGCCGAGGTACGGCGGCATCTGGTCGGAGTTGTAGACCGAGCCGATGACGATCGGCTGGTCGGGGTCGCCCTCCTGAAAGGCGACGATCACCTCCTGGCCGATGCGGGGCCAAAACGACGCGCCCCACCGCTTGCCAGCCCAGAACTGGGCCACCCGTACCCAGCAGGAGCTGTCGCCGTCGTTCTTCCCCTCCCGGTCCCAGTGGAACTGCACCTTCACCCGGCCGTACTTGTCGGTGAAGATTTCCTGCCCCTTCGGGCCGACGACGACGGCCGTTTGCGTGCCCTGCACGAACGGCTTCAGCGACGTCCGCTGTGGCCGGAACGGCTGGGCGAACGGGATGCAGGTGAAGCTGTTGGAGTACTGGAACGGCGCGCCGTCGGACGACAGGTAGTTGCTGCACCGGGCCACGTGCGTCACCCCGGTAATGAGGTACGGGCCGTCGGCGTTGAAGTGCCGCTCCAACGTGAACTTGTACCCGCTGGCGAAGTGCCGGCAGTAGCCGGTCCCCTGGATGACCAGGCCGGGCACGGTCTCCTGCTCCATGCGGATGGCCGTGGTTCGCTTGTTGTCCTCGAAAACCTTCTGCAGGTCGGCCGCCTTGTCGCCGCCGCCCTTGTCGACGCCGTCGAACCGCTGGGCGTACTCGCCCGGGTAGTCGTAAATCTCCAGCTTGCCGTTCTCGCCGAGTTTCAGCTTGTGGGTGACCTGGCCGACCTGGACGCTGTCGGCGATCGGCTTCTCGGCCTCCAGGTGCTTGTGGGGCAGCTCGAACGAGTGGTCCCAGAGGGTGTACTTGCCGGACCGCAACTCCTGCACCTTGCCCCAGCTGACGACTCGCATCTCGTCCCGCAGGCCGCCGAGCACGCCCTCGAAGATGACCTTGCTCTGCTCGGGCAGGTCCGGGTGGCTCTGCGGGGTGTTGGCCACGACCATCTTGTGCCCGTCCTTGGTGTGCTTGAAGAAGTAGTAGATGCCCTCCTCCTCCATGAGCCGGCTGGCGAAGTTGAAGTCCGACTCCCGGTACTGCACGCAGTAGTCCCGCGGCTGGAACGTCCCCTGGATTTCGAAGGCGGCGTCCACGCCCTGCAGGACGGCCTTGAGGATGTCGGGCACGGTGACGTGCTGGAAGATGCGGCTCTGCCAGCGGCGGGTGAGCAGCCAGGCTTGCGGGGCGAGCTCCAGGCTGTAGCTGGTGAACGTCTGGTCGCGGCCGCCCTGGCCGACGCGGTTGACGATGCCGTTGAAGAACCGGCTCTTGCCCGACCCGAGGGCCAGTTCCACGGTGGCCTTCTGCCCCAGGAGCTTGTCGAACGCCACGTCCTGGCTGTTCTTCGCCACGACCTCCAGCTGGACGTGGAAGAGTTGCGAGACGCCTTCGCGGACGCTGAGGCCGGTCAGCAGCAGGGCGTCCGCCCCGAGGGGCGTCGTCAGCTTCATCGGCGAGTTGGCCTGGGTGAAGGTGTCGGGCATGGGATCGACCAGCCTTCCGTCCGCGGACGGTGCTAGGGGACGCAGATCAGGTGCTTGCGGTACTCCGGGTCGCGGGGCAGGGCGAACGCCGGCGGCACGGGGGGCGGGGTCACCGGGTCGAGCGGGCCGCCGGTCGGGTTCACGGTGATGACGACCGGCGGCGGCGTGTTGAAGTCGTCCACCAGCCACAGGCCCGCCATCGGCAGCGAGGTGCGGGGGGCCGCCCACTTGGAGATGTCCGGGTCGATCTTGTCCTTGACGAACTGCTCGGCGTTCGCCTTCGAGACGGTTCGCATCCACCAGCTTTGCTGGTGGTGCGGCTCAATGGCGGTGATCCACATCCGGATGAACACCTCGTCCCCGGGCCGGGCCTTGTCCGTGTCGAACCGCCGCGTCGCGGGCATCTGGGCGACCGGGTAGTCCACCACCTTGTTCGTGGCCTTGTCGATCTTGACCGGCGCGTTGCCCGCGACCGCGCCCCTCGTGGCCGTTTCGATGCTCTTGTCGAGGTCCTTGTCGAAGTTCGCGTCGATGACGACCACGATGTCGCCGTCGAAGGCGAGCACGTCGGGGGCGCACACCTGCCGACAGCCGAAGTAGGCGCGGACCACCTCCAGAGTCCTGGTGCTCTGGCCCATCTTGCAGCCGCGGAAGTCGATGCGGTCGAACCGGCCCCGCACCTTGTTGCCCTTGTCCAGCAATTCGTCCAGCTGTTTGCGGGTGACGTCGGGAAGGTAGACCTTCCCCGTGGTGGTGACGCCGGCGGGCAGCGGGTCGCTCTTGCCGGACAGCGCGTTGAGCGTCCATTCGACGATCGCCTGGTAGGTCGCGACCGCCTGCCGCTGCCGGTCCCGTTGCTTGGCCGGGGTGTCGGGGTCGTCGTCGCCGTCCTCGGGCGCGAGGAGTTTGGCCAGCGGCGCGCCCGGGAAGATGGGCGACCCGTCCAGGTTCTTCGCGGTCTGCAACAGCCCGGCGAACGCGGCCGGCTGTTTGTCCAGCGGCTGCGTGAGGACGTTCGGAATTCCCTGGAGCACCTTGCCCACGGCGGTGAGGGTGTTCAGGTTGTCCTCTTCGGCGTGCTGTTGGCTGCCGGGCGCCGGCGGGATCGGCAGGCCGGCCTCGTTGCCGTGGGTGACGATCAGCAGTTGCTTCTCGGATTTGGGCAGCGCCAGCATCCGGGTCAGCAGGGCGAGCAACGTGATGGGCTTGATCTTGTCGGCGGGGTCGATGGGCACCTGGACGGCCAGGTCGGTGTCCGGCTGGACGATCGGCTCGGTCGGAAACGTCTGGTAGTACTTGATCGTCGAGGTCAAGGTGCCGTCGAGTATCATTCGTGTTGGCATGGCAGCAACCTCGCCCGTGCCGACCGCCCGCCGTCCCGCGGCCGCGGTGTGTATCACGTCTGAGCGTGGCCCCGGTGCAGCTGTTACAGCCGCGACAGCCGCGGACGCCCTCCGGCCCGGCGTGGATCGCCCGTTGGACAATGACGCCGGCCGTGGCGGACGATGAAACATCCGCGCGCGAATTGCGCGTTGAATCAGTGGGGGGCGAGTCCCGCGACGGCGTTCGGGGGGGGCCGTGCCGCGCACCGCGCTCCGGTGGCGGGGCGGCCGGTCGCCGGTCGTTGCGAGCCGATCAGGCGGGAGATATACTGAACATTCTCCCGCGTCCCCGCGCGCCCGTCTTCCGCCCGTGTGAGGCCG
>DASXAN010000984.1:0-3355 GCA_036406755.1 Gemmataceae bacterium | reverse complement strand
GGCGTGCAGAACGCCGGCACGACGCTGACGATCTCGGGGGCGATCACCGGGCCCGGCATCTTCCACAAGGTCGGGGCCGGCACGCTCGTCCTGGCCAACGGCACCAACAACTACGCCGGCGGCACGTTCATCGACGCGGGTCGCCTGGCCTTGGGGGCCAACAACGTGACGCCCAACCTCGGCAATATCACGGTCGCCGCCGGCGCCACCTTCGACACCGCCGGGTTCGACAATTATTTCACGCCGGCCGGCACGGTCACCCTCAACGGCGGAACGCTTCGGTTGACCAGCGGCTTTTACATGAGCCAATTCGTCGTCGGGGCCGCCGGCGGGACGGTGGACATGACCGGCGCCGGCCCCTATTTCATCGCCGTGACCGGAGCGGGCGGCGTGGTCGTCAACGGTAACAGCACCTGGGCCGGCGGGGCGGTATCCGGCGTCGCCGACTTGAACCCCGGTTCGACGCCGATTGTTATCGCCCCCAACGCCACGGTCACCAGCAACGTCAGCCTGTCGAGCGGGTCCGGCTTTAACGTGCCGGAGTTCCGCCTGACGGGCGGCGGGACCCTGTACCTGACGAACGCGGCCGTCTACTCCGCTTCGGTGCGGGTGAGTCAGGGTCGGCTGCGAATGGACGACCTCGCCACCGTCACCGCCGCCCCGGCCATCGGGTTCGATCTTGCGCTCGACGGCGGTACGCTGCAATACGGCGGGCCGACCGCCTCGGCGGCCACGTTCGGCCTGACAGACGCCGGCGGCACGGTCGAAATCCTGAACCCCGCGGCCACGCTCACCCTCACCGGCGCCATCGCCGGGACGTACCTCAGCCCGCTGACCAAATCCGGGCCGGGCACGCTCGCCCTCGCCAACCCGGCCAACACCTTCGGCCCGCTCACCGTCGCCGCCGGCCGGCTGGACGTGCCGGTGGACGCGGCCCTCGGCCAGGGGCCGATCACCGTCGGCCCGTTCGGCACGGTGCGGTACACGGCCAGCGCGACCACCGCCCGCACGTTCACCCTGAACGCCGGCGCGCTGGAGGCCGCGGCCGGCGTCACCCTGACGCTGGACGGGGCGGCCGTCGGCGGCGGGTTCCTCCGCGGGGCCGGCACGTTCGCCGTCACCGGCGGCACGACCCTGGCCGGGGTCACGACCGCAAGCAGCTCGACCGTGACCGTCGCCGGGCCGGCGTCGTTCGCCAACTTCGCCAACGGCGGCGCGCTCGCGGTGACCGGCGGCCCGGTGACATTCAGCCTGGTCACCAACCAGGGCAGTGGCTCAGTGACGGTCGGCGCGGCAACGGGGGCGGGGACCACTGTCACCGCGGCGGACTTCCAGACGGCCGGCACGCTCACCATCCCGAACGCCCCCGGCGGGTTCGCCGGCGCCAACAAGCTGGCCAACGTCGGCGCCAGCCCGCTGTATTTCAACGGCGGCAGCCGGACGTTCCTGGGCACGCCGGCGACGGCCGGCCAGTTCGGGGCGGTCCTCGACCTAGGCGGGCAGAACGCCGTGGTGGCCGGCGGCCTGCTGGTCAACAACGGGCTGGTGTACGACTCGGCCAACGGCGGCACCGCCACCCTGATCGCCGACTTCGGGGCGCTCATCAAGGGGGCGGGCACCTACGGGGTGCCGGTGGTCACCGTCAACGGCGGCCGGTTCCAGGCCGGCAACTCCCCCGGCCGGGCGGAGTTCGGGTCGTTCACCTTCGGCCCCGGCGGCGTGGACAACTACGTGCTTGCCATCAACGACGCCACCGGCACCGCCGGCCCGTCCCCCGACACTGCAGGGCACGTTAGCGGGTGGGGCCTGGTCCGGGCGGTGGGGCAGGTCGGCCCCACAACAACGAGTGGGGACTTCGCCTGGACCGCGGACCCGGCGCACAAGCTGACGGTGGCCATCGACACGCTCGTCAACCCGACGACCGCCGGGGCCGACGTGCCCGGGCCGATGGACCACTTCGACCCGACGCAGTCGTACGTCTGGCCGGCCGTCACCTGGGCCGGCTCCTACGCCGGCCCGGCCGACGCCGCGGCGCTGGACGCGGCCACGGCGTTCGACGCCACCGGGTTCCTCAACCCGACCGCTGGCGGGTCGTTCGGCTGGGCCCTGGACGCCGGCGGCCACACCCTGTCCCTGACCTTCACCCCGGTCCCCGAGCCGGGCACGCTCGCCCTGCTCGCGGCGGCCACCGCCGGCTGGTGCGGCCGCCGCCGGTCGCGCCGGCAACCGGTTGACGGCGGCGGGCGGTCCTGACAATTCCCCGAAAAAATTCGACCACCCGTTGGGGAACGCGGCCCCGGATTTCGCACTTCCGGGTGGAGGTCCCGCCATGGCCGATGTCACAACGGACCCGATCACCGATCATCGCGCGCTCCTGCCGCGGCACCCCAGGAGCAGCGCCCCCGCGCGAGGCCGGCCGCCGCTCGCACCGACGGCTCCCCGGCCGCCACGGCCGCCCGGCCCGGGAAGCCGTCCCATGCCCCGCACCCGTCTGGTCGTGCCGGCCGCCGTGCTGGCCCTGCTGACCACGGCCGGCGCACCCGCCGCCGCCCAGACCTGGACCGGCGCCGCCCTCAATGGCAGTTGGACCACGGCCGGCAACTGGAACCCGTCCGGCGTACCGAACTCCGCGGCGGCGGACGTCACCTTCGGCAGCGCCGGCGTCGGCACCGTGAACATCGCCAGCCCCATCCAGGTCAATTCCGTGACCTTCGCCGACGTCGGCACCGGCAACTTCACCCTCCTCGGCGGGACGCTGACCACCACGGCGATCACCGTCACCGGCAATTCCACCGGCGTTCAGACCGTCAACCTGTCCGCCATCGGCACCGGCAGCCTGCTGTTCCCGAGCGGCGTCGGCCTGACCCTCACGAACAACGCCGACGGCAGCCTGGTCCTCGGCCCGAACACGGTCATCGGCACCCCCGGCGGCGGGGGCGTCATCGTCAACGGCACCGGCGGTCCGACGACGATCAGCGGCTCGTTCGCGGGTGGGTCGAACAACGTCATCAGCGGGGTGACCAAGAACGCCCTCGGCGACCTGACCCTCAGCGGCAACAACGCCAACCTCACCGGCCCGACGACGGTCAACTCCGGCCAGCTGGTCGCCGACTACAGCGCGACCGCCGGCCGCAAGCTGCCCACCGGCGCCCTCACCCTGACCGGCAGCGTCCTCAGCCTGTTGGCCAGCGGCACCAGCTCCGCCAACGAGACCGTCGCGGGCGTGACCGTCGGGAGCGGCGCCTCGACCGTCTCCCTGGCCTCCTCGGTCGGCTCCCCGCAGCCGCTCAGCCTCAGCCTCGGCCCGTCCATCAACCGCACCGGGGGCGGCACGCTCGACATCGACCGGAACTTC
>DASXAN010000983.1:0-3391 GCA_036406755.1 Gemmataceae bacterium | reverse complement strand
GCGGTGATGCCGTACGGGCCGTTGCCGGGCAGGTTGTCCCGGTACTGGTGCGTCAGGAAGAACGTCCGCTGCCCGAGGACGGCGGCGGAACTGCCGGCCCGGATGGCGGCCACCTGGGCGTCCGACAGGAAGGCGTTGTAGAAGAAGACGTCGTCGGCCTGGCCGTCGAACGGCGCGTCGAAGTGCGGGTTGCGGCCGACGGTCGTGGCCGTCTCGATCGAGGGGCCCTCGAACTGCCCGGTCACGGTGGTCGTGGCGCCGTCCACGGTGAGGCTGACGGTGCCGGCCGTCTGGTCGTAGCGGACGACCACGAACGTCCACGCGTTGGGCACGACCTGCGGGCCGCCGAGGACGCCGGAGCCGGTGAACGCCGACCAGCGGGCGGTGCCGTCCGTGCGGGTGTCGATGTCGAGGGTGCGGTCGAAGCCGCCGTCGTCCTGGGAGATCAGGCCGCGGACGACGGCGGAGGCGTTCGTCGCCCGGAACCACCCGCCCATCGTCAGCTGGGGCGCGGCCGACGGGTTGATGTTGACCGGGACGGTGACGAAGTTGTTGTCGGCGGCGCTGAACTGGACGGCACCGCCCTCGAACCCGCCGGTCGTGAACGTCGGCGGGTTGGGGCTGAGCGCGCCGTTGGCCCCGTTGCCGGAGGCGTCGTTGGCGGTGCTATCGAACGGGTAGAAGCCGCGCGGCGACCCGGCCGCGCCGCCGGTCAGGTTGACCGTGTCGGTCGTGCCGTCGCCCCAGGTGACGGTCAGCGAGTGCGGGTCGGCGGCGTCCGGGTCGGTGAACGACCCGTTGACGCCGACGGTGCCGCCCTCGTTGACGGTGCCGGGGGCGGCGGTCAAGGTGAGGTTCGACGGCGGCTGGGAGTCGGTGAATGACGACTGGGCCGTCAGGCCGGACGCCTGTCCGGTGGCCGTCAGAACCAGCGTCGCCCCGGCCGCCTGGCCGTCGACCAGCCAGCTCGTCTGAATGCTGCCGTCGGCGACCCCGTCCAGGTCTCCGGGGCCGCCGTCGGTGACGAACCACGGGTCGAAGCTCAGCCCGGGGGGCGGCGCGGTGATGTCCACGTTCAGGCGGACCGTCTCGCCGACCTGGAAGCCGGACGCGGTGATGAGGGCGGTCTGACCGGGGCCATAGTCCGCGTGGTCGGTGAACACGGTCGCCGACGGCAGGGCCAGGTCTTCGAGCCGCTCCAGCCGCAGCGGCAACCGCGGCCAGATCCGCCACGCCGTGCGCCGCTCACTCCGGGGCCGGCGCGTGTTCGACGTTCGCGTGTACTGACAGATCGCGGACCAGAACCACCGGAATGCCGTTCGCGCCATGGTGCTCACTCTCCCGTGGACCGCGGGCTACGCCCGGGGGGTTCGCACAGCTGCTTGTCTGGCTCAACGGGCACCATCACCCGGACAACCGAACGCGGCCGGCGCGGACGCACGGCGTCGCGCCGCCCGGCCTGCTCGGCCGGGGCCGTCCGTCCTCCGCTTCGATCGGTTACGAGCGCCGGTCCGGCCGCCAGGAACGGGACTGCGGCGACAACCAGGAAGCGGGCGAGGGCAGGCGGCCCGGCATCAGGACCGGCGGGGCCGCCCGTCGGCGGCCCCAGGTTCTTCCGTCCGCCGGGGACCGCCCGTTCGTCGGGCGGCGTGGGCGGGGTGCGGTCGGTTTCGGCCACGGTCGGCCGGCCGTCGGGTGGGACGAACCGGCCCGATTCGGGGACTGTCGGGACACCCAGGGCGGCGAGTCGGCGAGCACAATCGTTCCCCGGACGCGGCCGCGCACATGCCGGGACGTCCGATGGGAACAAGCCGTCAGTATGGGTGTCAGGCTAAGAGGAGACCGCAAAAATATGGCGGTGTCAAGAAAAAAGTGAAAAACTGCCCGCCGGCCCAAACGGCAGGGTCGAAGCTGTGACTTCGCCCGTCGGTTCTTCGACCGGTCGCCGGATGGCGATCGTGTGGCTGCTTCCGCGGGGATGAAGGGGCGCCGTGCCGCATCGTTCGACGTGTGATGCCCGCAATAACGAGGCAGGGGCGCGTCCTACACCGGCCACGTGGCTGTCCTCCCCGTGCCGCGGCGCGTCAATGGCCGCCCTGCCAGGGGGACGAAGATACCCACGGCGCGCGGCGGAAGTCAAGCACTTGGCCCAGAAAAGTCCCAGGCCCTTTGCTCGAAGCGGGTTAGGCCTGCCCACCCCCGGGTCCGGTACGTGGACGCCCGTTTCCGTCCGCCATCGCGGCCGCCGTCATACGCGGACACACGCTATAATATATATCAGAACTCGTTAATTAACACGGGCATGTGAGTCAGGGCGGGCAACGAGATTCGGCGTCCCGGCCAAAGGTGCCGAAGCACGTCCCGGAGACTCTGGGCAGTTTGCGGCAACCAACCGAGCGAGCGAACGACGGCGCTGAGGGGGCGCGACAAATTCGGTTGAACGGATTATCGGGGATTTGCCGAACATAGCGATAGCCCGGCGGGCTCTCCGCCTTCCTTCTCACGGTCCGTGCGAGAGGTTGCCATGCGAGCACGCCGGCGCAGCGGATCAGCCCCGGAGCGGGCGAGCCGGGCCGTGGCGGCGTGTCTGACCGCGGCCGCGGCCGTCGGGCTGGGCGGCTGCACCCTGTTATCCGAGTACATCGACAACGGGTTCAAGGTCGGCCCCAACTACGCCCGACCGCCGGTGCCGGTGCCGCCGAAGTGGATCGACGACACCGACTCGCGGGTCCGGATCGGGCAACCAAACCTGGCGTGCTGGTGGGAGGTGTTCGGCGACCCGGTGCTGATGGACCTGATCCACCGCTCGTACGCTTCCAACCTGACGTTGCGCGCGGCCGGCTTCCAGATTCTCGCGGCCGAGCAGCAGCGGCGGATCGCCGCCAGCGAGCTGTTGCCGCAGTCGCAGTCGGCGGCGGCATCGTACAGTCACAGCCAGGTGAGCGGCACCGGCGGTGCCGCCACCGGGCCGAGCGGGTTCTTCGGCACCGGCCTGGCCCCGCCCGGCTCGCCGCCACCGGTCACCGTCCCGTCCACGCCAATCGCCGGCCTCACCGACCCCGGCACGGGCGCCACCACGACCGTGGTCAACCCCGGCGGCACCACTGTTTTGGGCACCCCGGCCAGCGGCGGCGTCGGCCGGTTCTTCAACAACTGGGCGACCTCGCTGAACATGTCGTGGGAACTGGACTTCTGGGGCCTGTTCCGCCGGAACCTGGAGGCCGCCACGGCTAGCCTCGACCAGTCGGTGCTCAACTCCGACGAGTTGACGGTACTGACGCTCGCCAACGTGGCGACGCAATACGTCGAGATTCGCACGCTGCAACGGCGGCTCGAGCTGGCCCGGCGGAACGTGGCCCAGCAGGAGCCGCTGGTGGCCCAGTTCGAGCAG
>DASXAN010000982.1:0-11389 GCA_036406755.1 Gemmataceae bacterium | reverse complement strand
AGCCGCGGGCCTGAATGCCGTCGCGGTCGGTGCCTTCAAGACGTTGGCAACCCGGTTCAGCCTGGCTGGGCGGCCGTGTACGTGCGCGCGGTCAGTGACAGGATCACCCAGGACCAGCCGTGGAGCAGCAGGTCGATGCCGACGAACAAGCCGATGACCCACAGGCTCGATTCGGGCCACCCGTTCAGGATGAGGACGCCGAGGACCAGATCGACCACCCCGTTGAAAAGGACCCACGACCAGGCGGGGAACCGCACGGCGACCGAAAAGATCACGCGGAGGATGCCGCCCACGAAGAAGGCGGCCGCGATCAGCAGCGTGAGGACGGTGGCCGCCCGGACGGGGTCCTCGAGCATGAACAGGCCGACGATCAGGTACAGGGCGGCGGCGAGCAGGTGAAGCGCGAAGCCGCGCATGTTGCGGACCATCACCGCGTGAACCACCTCCGTGATCCCGGCGAACAGCAGCAGCCAACCGAAGACCCGCACGGACACCAGGGTGGCCACGAACGTCGAGCTGATCGCCAGCATGCCGACGATGACCGAGATCACGCCGAGGGCGAGGTATACCCACCACTGGCGACCCAGAGCCGCGCGCTCGTCGAGTGGCGAAATCATGCGGGACGCCGGAAATGTGATGCTCACGGTGTCTTACTCCTCGCGTCAGGGGTGCGTCGGCGGGGGTCGGTGGTCGAGCCGAGTTCGTGCCGTCCCCACGCAAGTCAGGAATCTGGGCATCGCGGAAGCCATGGCCGGCGCCCGGATCGAGGGCCGGTACTGACCACGTGTGTAACGAATCTGCCTACGTCCACGAGCACGACCCCCCGTTTGTAGTGGGCCGGCGGCTCGACCGCGACTCGAAAAACTACGAGGGATGCGCTGCGCAAAGCGCAACGCCGGAGGAGGGTTTACACCGGCGCGCCGGTGCCTTAGAATGGCGTCCCGAACGTGGTCGACCCGAGCCACCGTGGGGTCCGCGCGGTCGTGGTCCGTTCGCCCGGCCGGCATAGAGTTTGCCGTGGAGCGGGATGCCTCCAACGGGGGTTAGGACCACGGTACTCCGCCGCGGGTGACAAGCCGCGGGTCGGAGCCGACACGAAACACATCGAGAAGCCAGGAGGCGGTCCGCCCTCCTCGTTTAGGCCGAAGGACTGGCTAGGTTCGCGCGCCCTTGTCCGGGACCTCGGTCCTTCCGGGTAAGCCCACGGTTCGGCGAATACCCTCGACCGGCCCGGTTCGCACCCACCAACGCCCTCTCAAGACCGGAGTCCGCCGATGCCGAGCGCGACTCAGCCCGCTCCCGCGACCCTGGACCACCGACCGGAGTCGGTCGTCGTCATCAGCCACTCCCCGCTCTTCTACTGGTGGCCCGTCTGGGCCGTCGGGTTCCTGATGGCCGGGCTGACGTACCTGCACGGCTACCAGGTCGCGTTCGTCCCCCCGGGCACCGTGGCCGAGCAGGGGAGGCAGGTCGAGGGGTTCGACGGCCCCCGGGACGTTCTGGTCGCCCCGACGGGTCGGCCACTGCCGGCCGCGGCCGACGGGGAGGAGTTGAAGCAGCCCCGGCTGCGGATGGCGGCGAGTAACGACCTGGGCATCATTTGGGCCCTGGTCCTGTGCCTGGTGATCGTCGTCACCAACGTCCCGCTCCGGGGGCTGTGGTCGTTCATGGTGATCATGGCCCTCATCTTCGCGTCCATCCTGCTCGCCGTGCTGGGGCTGTGGGACCCGATCGTTCGGGCCGTCCGGGTCGTCGACGTCCACATCACCGGTTTCAGTTACCTCTCCATCTCTCTGTTCCTGTTCGCCGCCTGGCTGGTCACGGTCCTGCTCTTCGACCGCATGGTGTACATGGTCTTCACCCGCGGGCAGCTCCGGGTGCGGATGGCGGTCAGCCAGGGGGAGTCGGTGTATGACACCCGCGGGATGATGGTCGAGAGGCACCGGGACGACCTGTTCCGGCACTGGCTGCTCGGGTTCGGGTCCGGCGACCTGACCGTCCGCACGGGGGGCCCAAACACCCGGCAGCTCGAGCTGCCGAACGTCCTCGGCATCGGCCGCAAGCTGGCCCTCATCCACACGATGCTCCAGGAGCGTGAGGTGGTCCGAGCGCGGTAGCGGCGCGGGTCGGCGCCGGCGGCTCGGTCTGAGGACAGGGGTGATGTCGATGTCTCCTCCTGAGCAGGCCGGTGCCGCCCGCCCGGACGTGTGCCGCCCCAACGGACGGGCCGGACGGGTGTCAGCCGCTGCCGACGACCCGGCGTGGGTGCGCCGCCTCGCCGGCGGCGGCGAGATGGGTGACCGCATCCGCTCCTTCGACTGGTCGTCCACCCCGCTCGGCCCGATCCGCGGCTGGCCCGCGAGCCTGCGGGAGGCGGTCGGCATCTGCCTGCGGTCGCGGTTTCAGTTGGCGATCTATTGGGGGCCGCACCTCGTCCTGCTCTACAACGACGCGGAGCGGGACGTCCTCGGCTCCCTGCACCCCCACGCCCTGGGCCGACCGGCCGCCGAGGTCCTCGCCGACATGTGGGACGTGGTCGGCCCGATGCTACACGGCGTCATGGCGACCGGGCAAGCCACCTGGTCGGTCGACCAGCCGCTGCGACTCAACCGCCACGGGTTCCTCGAAGAATCGTTTTTCACCTACTCCTACAGCCCCATCCCCGACAAGGGCGGCATCGGCGGCGTCTTGCTCGTGACCGTCGAGACGACGGACCGGGTCCTCGCGGAGCGGCGGCTGCGGACCCTGCGGGGGTTGGCGGCGGAAACGGCCAAGGCGCAGACCGCCGATGACGTGTGCGCCCGTGCGGCCGCGGTCCTCGCGGACAACCGGAGTGACATTCCACTCAGCCTGCTGTTCCTGGGCGAGGGCGACGGCCGGTTCCGCCCGTGCGCCGCAACGGGCGCCGCCGGCGCCCCCGACCCGGACGTCTGGCCGCTCCGGGAAGTGGCCGCGGCGAAACGGGCCCGCCGCGTCGAGGGCGTGGCCGCTCGCCTCCCCGGGCAGGCCGAAACGTCCCTCCCGCGTGCGGCATGGGTCCTGCCGCTCGTGCACGCGGACAAGGGGGCCCCGGTGGGCTGTCTCGTCGCCGGCCTGAGCGACTTCCGGGCGTTCGACGAGGCGTACCGCGGCTTCCTCGATTTGGTCGCGGGCCAGATCGCGACGGCCATCGTCAGGGCCCGGGTGCTCGAAGAGGAGCGCCGCCGGGCGGAGGCCCTGGCGGCGTTCGACGCCGCGAAGACCGTGTTCTTCGCGAACGTCAGCCACGAATTCCGCACCCCGCTGACGCTGCTGCTCGCCCCGCTGGAAGACGCCCTCGCGCAGCCCGGCGGGGCGTTGTCCGCGGCGGATCGCGAACGACTGACCGTGGCCCACCAGAACGCCCTGCGGCTGCACAAACTGGTCAACATGCTGCTGGAGTTCTCGCGCATCGAGGCCGGCCGCGCCCGGGCCGTCCGCGAGCCGACGGACCTCGCCGCGTGCACCGTCGAGCTGGCCAGCATGTTCCGCTCGCTCGTCGAGCGGGCGGGAATGCGGCTGACCGTCGATTGCCCTCCCCTGCCCCGGCCGGTCGGCGTGGACCGGGACATGTGGGAGAAGATCGTCCTGAACTTGCTCTCCAACGCCTTCAAGTTCACCCACGAAGGCGAAATCGCGGTCGTCCTGCGGCAGGTGGAATCGGCGGCGGAACTGTCCGTCCGCGACACCGGGGTGGGCATCCCGGAGGCGGAACTGCCCCGGCTGTTCGAACGCTTCCACCAGGTCCCGGGCACTCGGGGGCGGTCGCTCGAGGGCACGGGCATCGGGCTGGCGCTCGTCGCGGAGCTGGTGAAGTTGCACGGCGGGTCGATCCGGGCGGAAAGTTCACCCGGCCGGGGCAGCACGTTCATCGTGTCGGTGCCGTTGGCGGCGGAGGCCGCCGGCGGGCCTGCCGCTCCCCCGGCGGCTCGACGGTCCGGGGCGAGCCCCTACCTGGCCGAGGCGGCCCGCTGGCTTCCCGGCCCGGCGCCGGACACGGGGCCCGCGGCCGGCCCGGAAGGCCGCGGGGCCGACGACCTGTCGGGCCGGGCACCACGGGCCGGCGTGCGGCCGCGCGTGCTCGTGGCGGACGATAACGCAGACATGCGGCGATACATCGCCCGCCTGCTCGGGGGGGCTTACGATGTCGGGGAGGCCGCCGACGGGAGGGCCGCACTGGCCGCCGCCCGGGAGCGGCCGCCGGACCTTATGCTCGCCGACGTGATGATGCCAGAGTTGGACGGGTTCAGCCTGGTGCGGGAACTCCGCGCCGATCCGTCGACCGCGACCGTGCCGGTCGTGCTGCTCTCGGCCCGGGCGGGCGAGGAGTCGCGCGTGGAGGGTCTGGCGGCGGGGGCCGACGACTATCTGGTCAAGCCGTTCAGTGGCCGCGAGCTGCTGGCCCGGGTGGGCGCCCATTTGGAGCTGGTCCGCGTCCGCCGCGAGGCGGCCCGCCGCGAGAGCGAACTGCGGGCCGAGGTGCGGCGGGCCCAGGAGCGGGCGGTCGCCATCCTCGAGAGCATCACGGACGGCTTCGTGGCCCTGGACCGCGACTGGCGGTTCACTTACGTCAACGCCGAGGCCGAGCGGATCAACGGCATCCGCCGCGAAGACCAGATCGGCCAGACTCAGTGGGAGTTGTTTCCCGCCACGCGGGGCACCACCCTCGAGGCCGAGTGGCGTCGGGCCGTGGCCGAACAGGTGGCCGTGCAGTTCGAGTTCTATTACGAACCTTGGGACGCGTGGTTTCAAAACAAGGCCTACCCGACCAAGGACGGGGGGCTGTCCATCTATTACCAGAACATCACCTCCCGCAAGCGGTCGGAGGAGGCGCTCCGCAAGGTCCGCGACGAGCTGGAACACCGCGTCCGGGAGCGAACGCGGGAGCTGTCCCGGGCGAATGCCCGCCTCGGGCGGCAGGTCGCCAAGCGCCACCGGGTCGAACAGGCGCGGACGCAGTTGCTGCACCGCCTCGTCCACGCCCAGGAGGCCGAGCACCGCCGCATCGCGCGCGAGCTGCACGACGACCTGACGCAGCGGCTGGCCGTGCTGGCGATCGAGGCCGGCATGCTCGAGCGGCTGGCCGACTGCCCCCCGGACATCGGGGACAAGGCGCGCGGCATGCGCGAGGAGCTGGCAACCCTCGCCGAAATCGTCCACTCGCTGTCACGCCAGTTGCACCCGTCGATCCTGGACGACCTAGGGCTCGCAGACGCCCTTCGCTCCGAGTGCCTGAGCGTCGAGCAGCGGGACGGCATCGCGGTCAAGTATCACGCCCGGGACGTGCCGGCGGACCTCCCCCGCGACGTCGCCCTGTGCGTCTACCGGGTCGCCCAGGAAGCCCTGCGCAACGTCGCCCGCCACGCCCGGTCCCCGCGGGCGTCCGTCCGGCTCGTCGGCAACGGGCGCGAGCTGGTCCTGTGCGTGCGCGACCGGGGCGTCGGGTTCGACCTGACGGCGGGGGGCAAGGTGGGGATCGGCCTGGTCAGCATGCGCGAGCGGGCGCGCCTGATCCACGCGCGGCTGACGGTCCGCTCGCGGCCGGGGCGGGGTACGGAGGTCACGGTGCGCGTCCCCGTGCACGGGAGCCAGCCATGAGGAAGCCGCGGGTGCTACTGGCCGACGACCACCGGGTGGTCGCGGAGGGGGTGCGGGGCCTGCTGGAGCCCCATTTTGAGGTGGCGGCCGTCGTGCCCGACGGGCGGGAGCTGCTCGCCGCCGCCAAGGCGCTGGACCCCGACGCCATCGTCCTCGACATCTCGATGCCCTCGCTCAACGGGATTGAAGCCGCCCGCCAACTGCGGGCCGCGAACTCCCGGGCGAAAGTGGTCTTCCTGACGATGCACCGCGAGGTCACGTACGCCGTGCGGGCGCTGGACGCCGGCGCCTCCGGTTTCGTCCTGAAGCACTCCGCGCCGTCGGAGCTGGTCACGGCCATCCAGGAGGCCCTCAAGGGGGGAACCTACATCACCCCCCAAGTCGCCAGGGACCTCGTGGGCTCGTACCGGCACGGGGCCCCGGGCGGCGCCGACGCGCTGGACGGCCTCACGCCGCGCCAGCGCGAGGTCCTTCAGCTCGTCGCCGAGGGCCACTCGGCCAAAGAGGTCGCGGCCCTCCTACGCATCTCCCGCCGCACCGCCGAGTTCCACAAGGCCCGGCTGATGGAAGCCCTGGGCGTGGAGACCACGGCCGACCTCGTCCAGTACGCCATCCGCACCGGCGTCACCTCCATCTAGTCGGCGCTGCGCAAAGCGCAGACCGCGGCCCGTAGTTTTGCGAGTCGCACCGCCGCGCCCGACGCATTACAAGTCGTGTCAACGCCACGCCCGGGCAGGTTTGCCCCGCCCGCACCGGCGTGCTCGCCAACGCCGGCGGCGTCGGGCGCCCGGTCGGACCGGGCGCGCCCGGGCGGGCCGTCGGAGGACGGGCCGAGCCATGCGCCAAAGCTGTGTCCTACTGGCGGACGGCCACCCGAACATGTTGGACGCGGTACGTCGCCTACTGAGCGGACGGTTCGCCACAACCCTGATGGTTGCCGACGAGGCGTCGTTGCTCGAGGCCGTCGGCCGGATCAATCCGGACCTCGTGGTCGTGGACCTGTCGTTGCCGGTCGCCGGGTGCGAGAACGTCTTGCACGCCCTGTTCGGCCGGTACCCAGGGTTGAACGTCATCGCGCTGAGTGTCCACGACGAATCGTGCGCCGTTTCTCGCGCCCTCGACGCCGGGGCGAAGGGGTTCGTCCTGAAGCGCACGGCGACGGTGGACCTCACCGCGGCCGTGGACGCGGTCCTCCGCGGCGAAACGTACGTGTCGCCGATGAAGGGCCGGCGGCCCGGCGTTGTGGGCGGCAAGGAACAGTAACCCAACGGAATTGATTGTCCGCGGGTGCCGGTGGAGCTTCGCATGAAGACCTCGACCGCGATCGGCGCATGCACCGGCGGGTTCGCGGCCGCCCGGGCGGCGGCCGGTGCCCTGGCGTGCGTCCTTCTGTCGGCGGGGTGCGCGCCGCCGGTTGCTACGCGGTCCGACGCGGTCCGCCCCGTCAAGACGATGGTCGTGACGGCCGGGGAAGAGTCCCACACCCGCGTCTTCCCGGGGAAAGCCGAGGCGGCGAAGCGGGTCGAGCTGGCGTTTCAGGTCCCCGGCCTGCTGGTGAAACTGCCCGTCAAGGAGGGACAAAAGGTCGCCAAGGGCGAGGTGATCGGCCGGCTGAGGCAGGACGAGTTCCAGGCCCGGCTGAAGACGCTGCAGGGCCAGCTGGATCAGGCCCGGGCGGCGCTGCGGGCCGTGCGCGCGGGCGAGCGAACCGAGGAGCGACAGCGGCGGGAGTCGGCCGTGCGGGCGGCGCTGTCGCGGCTCGCCAACGCCCGGGCGGAGTACGAGCGCGGCGCCCGGCTGGTGCAAACCGGGGCCGTCGCCCGCGCCGACTTCGAAGCCGCGGAGGCGGCGTACCGCGTGGCCCAGGAGGACCATAAGGCCGCCGTCCAGATGCTCGAGAAGAGCACGGCCGGCCGGGATGAGGACATCGAGGCCCAGGAGGCCCAGGTCCGCGGGCTGGAGGGCCGGGTCGTCGAGGCGAACCTCCAGCTTGAGGACTCCACGCTGCGGGCGCCGTACGACGGCGTGATCGCCCGGCGGCTGGTGGAGGAAAACCAGAACGTCCGGGCCAAGGAGCCGGTCGTCCGCTTCCAGGACGCCGAGGAGATCGAGGTCCTGGTGGACGTGCCGGAGACGGTCATGGCCGCCGACCTGCGCGCCGCCGACGTCGTGCGGCTCGTCGCGGCGTTCGGCGGGGCGCCCGGGCTGGAGTTCCCGGTCCACGTCAAAGAGGTCGCCCAGCAAGCGGACCCGGCGACGCAGACGTTCCAGGTGCGGGTGGGTCTACAGGCACCGTCGGACGTACGCATCCTGCCGGGCATGACGGCCACGGTCACCTTGACCTACCGCCGCGCCAGCATCCTCGGCAGCCGCATCCTGGTGCCGGTCGCCGCGGTGTCCCAGGACGCCGCGGGCGGCCAGGTGGTGTGGGTCCTCGGCCCGGAGCAGACCGTCACGCGCCGCCCGGTGAAGCTCGGCACGGCGACGGGCGGCCGGGTCGAGGTCACGGAGGGTTTGCAGCCGGGCGACCGCATCGCCGTGGCGGGGGTGAGCTTCCTGCGTGACGGGATGAGGGTCCGCGACCTGGGCGACGCCCTGGGAGGCGGCCCGCCATGAACCCGGGGGTCTTCTCCGTCAAATACAACCGCGTGGTCTTCGTCGCGATGGCTCTGGCCGTCGGCGGCGGGTTCATGGCGTACCAGAGGCTAGGCCGCCTCGAAGACCCGGAATTCACGATCAAAGAGGCGCTGATCGTGACTCCTTACCCTGGCGCCGGCGCCGAGGAGGTCGCCAAGGAGGTCACCAACCCGATCGAACGGGCCGTGCAGCAGCTCGGCCAGCTCGACCGCGTCGAGTCGGAGTCCTCGCGCGGCACGTCCATCGTCGCCGCCCGCATCCTGGACCGGTACCACAAGGACGCGATCCCCCAGGTGTGGGACGAGCTCCGCCGCAAGGTCAACGACGTCCAGCCGCAATTGCCGCCCTCGGTGCGCGGCCGGTCGACGGTGGTCGACAATTTCGGCGACGTTTTTGGCATCTTCCTGGCCATCACCGGCGACGGCTACTCGATGCCGGAGCTGCGCCGCTACGCCGAGTTCCTGCGCCGCGAGCTGTTGTTGGTGCAGGACGTCAAGTCGGTCGAGTTGTTCGCCCCCCAGGAGGAAGTCGTCTACCTGGAGATCTCGCGGCAGCGGCTGGCGCGGCTCGGCATCAACGAAGAACAGATCTACGCCAAGCTGCAGGAGCGGAACGTCGCCGCCGACGGCGGCCGCGTGCGGGTCGGCGACCAGCACATCCCGATCGACCCGCACGGGGCGTTCGGTTCAGCCAACGACATGCTCGATCTCGTCATCGGCTCGGATCGGACCGGCCGCCAGCTGTTTCTCAGGGACGTTGCGACTCTCGAACGCGGCGACCAGGACCCGCCGCGCCGTTTGCTCCGGTACGACGGCAAGCCGGCCATCGGCCTGGGGGTCTCCACGGTGCTGGGCGGCAACGTCGTGACGACGGGTGAAGGGGTACGGCGCAAGCTCGAGGAGTTAGACCAGTACCGGCCTGTCGGCATTGAGCTTGGTGAGATCAACTTCCAGCCCAAGGCAGTCAGCTCGGCCATTCATGAGTTCATGTTCAACCTGGTCAAGGCGGTCACGATCGTCTTCGTCGTGCTGGTTTTCGCGATGGGCCTTCGCACCGGCTTGATCATAGGCGTGGTGCTCTTCCTCACGATCATGGCGACCTTCCTTGTCATGTTCGTGAAAGGCGACCTCTTGATGGAGCGCGTCTCGTTAGGCGCGCTCATCATCGCCCTGTGCATGCTCACGGACAATGCGATCATCGTCATCGAGGCCTGCAAGGTCGGTATCGAACGCGGCGAAGACAAGCTCCAGGTGGTCCGCGACGCGGTGGCCCAAAACCAGTGGCCGCTGTTCGGCGCCACGGCCATCGGCATCCTGGCCTTCGCGGCGATCGGCCTGTCGCAGGACGCCAGCGGCGAGGTCGCCAACTCGCTCTTCTGGGTCATCTTCATCTCCCTGAGCCTGAGTTGGCTTTCGTCGGTCACCGTCACGCCGCTCCTGAGTTATCTGATGTTCAAGCCGGCTGCCGGGGGCGCCGGCGCCGCCGGGAGCAGGGACCCCTACGCGGGCTTTTTCTTCCGCACCTACCGGAGCCTCCTGGCCCTCGCGCTCCGCTTCCGCTGGGCGACGGTGATCCTCGCAGTTGCGGCATTCGTCGCGGGTCTTTATGGCTTCACGAGGGTCAAGCAGAGCTTTTTCCCCAACCCGGATCGGCCGCAGTTCATGGTGGACGTGTTTCTGCCGGCCGGCACTCACATCCGCGAAACGGAGGCGTTCGCCGGCGAGGTTCGGCGGTACGTCCAGACCCGGCCCGGCGTCACCCACGTCACGGCATTCATCGGCGGCGGCGGCCTGCGCTTCCTCCTGACCTACAGTCCGGAACGGGAGAACCGCGCCTTCGTGCAGATCCTGGCCGACGTCGATGACTGGCGGAGAATCGATGACCTGATCGCCGACGTGCAAGGGCACCTGGACGAGCAATACCCGAACGCAAACGCCGTCGCCAAGAAGTTTCTCTTGGGCCCCGGCCAGGGCGGGCGCATCCAGGTGCGGTTCCAGGGCCCCGATCCCGCACGCTTGCGCGAGCTGGGCGACAAGGCGAGGCGAGTGCTCGAAGACGACGGCGGGGCCGTGTGCGTGCGCGGCGACTGGCGCGAGCCGGTCAAGGTGATCCGCCCCGACCTGCTCGATCTTCAGGCCCGGCGCAACGGCATCACGCGGGTCGAAGTGGCGGAGGCCTTGCAGACCAGCTTCGAAGGTCGCGTCGTCGGCTTCTACCGCGAGCCGGGCGGCGCCGCCACGGGGGTCTTCCCGCAGGAATCGCGGCTCCTGCCGATCGTCGCCCGCCCGCCCCTGGCCGAGCGCGAAGACGTCGGCGTCATCGGCAGCTTGCAGATCTGGAGCCCCGTCGCGGGGCGGATGATCCCGTTGAGTCAAGTCGTTTCCGGCGCCGCGGTCGCCTGGGAAGACCCGATCATCATGCGCCGCAATCGCTTCCCGACCCTGACCGTCCACGCCGACCCGCGAACCGGACTGCCCAGCGAGCTGTTCGGACGGGTGCGCTCGGCGATCGAGCAGATCGAGCTGCCGCCGGGGTATTCGCTGGAATGGGGGGGCGAGTTCGAGGATTCCAACCGCGCCCGCGCCTCCCTGGTCAGGCCGCTCCCCTACGTCCTGGCGCTCATGGTGTTCATCTGCGTGTGCCTGTTCAATTCGATCCGAATCACGGTGTTGATGTGGCTGGTCATGCCGCTGGCGATCGTCGGCGTGGCGGCGGGCCTGCTGCTGACCCGCATGCCCTTCACGTTCATGGCCCTACTTGGCGTGCTCAGCCTGGGCGGTGAGCTGATCAAAATGCAGATCGTCGTGCTGAGCAAGAGCCGCGCCGAGATCGGCCGGGGAAAGGCTCCGTACCAGGCGATCCTCGACGGGAGCACCGCCAAGATGCGGCCGGTGTGCATGGTTGTGATCACCACCGTCCTCGGCATGATCCCGCTGCTGAAGGACCCGTTCTTCGGGGCGATGGCGGCGGGCCTCATGTTCGGGCTGGCGTTCGCCGTCGTGCTGTGCCTGATCGTGACGCCGGTGCTGTACGCCATGTTCTTCGGGATCCACGAGCCGGCCGTGGAGACGAAGAAGGTGTTATGACCGTGCCGGCGCGGGCATTCACGAGGGTGTCCGTCGGGGGCCACCACGGA
>DASXAN010000981.1:0-4825 GCA_036406755.1 Gemmataceae bacterium | reverse complement strand
CGGCGCTGGAGGAACCCGCCGACCTGGGCCGGGAGCCGGGTTGCCGCATCCTGGTCGCACTCCGCGGCGGCGGCACGCTCCGCCATCAGGGCGGCGAGACGCCGCTGGCCCCGTTCCTGCCCGTCCTGGTGCCCGCGGCGGCATCGATTTCGGTCCAACCTGATGGCAACGTGTCGTTCCTCGACATTCGACCGAGATAGACGAACCCATGCTCATCGACCTGAACTGCGACCTGGGCGAAGGGGCCGGCAGCGACGCCGACGTGCTGCCGCTGATCACAACGGCCAACGTCGCCTGCGGCTTCCACGCCGGCGACCCGGCCACCGCGTTCGCCACGGTCGCGTTGGCCGCCAAGCACGGCGTCCGCGTCGGGGCGCACCCGAGTTTCCCCGACCGCGCCGACTTCGGCCGCCGCGAGATGGACCGGTCCGAGCAGCAGGTCTACGAGGACTGTGTCTACCAGATCGGCGCGCTGGCCGGGATCGCCCATGCGTGCGGCACGTCGCTGAGCCACGTCAAGGCCCACGGCGCCCTCTACAACATGGCCTGCCGCGACGACCGGTACGGACGGCCGGTCGTCGCCGCGGCCGAGCTGTTCGGCCTGCCGGTCTTGGGGTTGCCGAAATCACGGTTGGAGGCGCTGGGCGGCGGCAAGTTCATCCCCGAAGGGTTCGCGGATCGGCGTTATCGGCCGGACGGCAGTCTCGTGCCGCGGTCGGAGCCGGACGCCTTCGTGAAGGACCCGGAGGAGGCCGCGCGCCAGGCCGCCAGGCTCGCCAAGGAAGTCGGCGTGCGGACCCTGTGCGTCCACGGCGACAACCCGCACGCGCTGGCCTTCGTCCAGGCCCTCCGCACGGCCCTGACCGCGGCCGGGTTCACCATCGCGCCGTTCGCATGAGCCTCCGCCTCCTCGAACCAGGGCTGCAAACGCTAGTGGTCGATTTCGGCCGGCCGGCGACCCGCAGCCTCGGCGTTCCCCTCGGCGGGGCCGCGGACCGCTGGTCCCTCACCCTCGGCAACGCCCTCGTCGGCAACCCGCCGGACGCGGCCGCGCTGGAGGTCTGTCTGGCCGGGCCGACACTCCAGGCCGGGTGCGATGTCGGCTGTGTCGTTTTCGGCGCGCCATTCGAGGTACTCCGCGGCGACGAACGGTTGCCGGCCGGCTGGACGTTCACGCTCCGCCGCGGCGAGGTGCTGCGGATCGCCGGCACTCCCGTCGGGGCCCGAGCATACCTGTGCGTCCGCGGCGGGCTGCGGGAGCCGGTCGCCCTCGGCAGTCGGTCGGCGTTCGCGCCGGTGCGGCGCGGCCAGGAGTTGGCCTGCGAGCCGTCCGAAATCGCCGGGCGGGCGATCGACCTGGAGAGCGACGACTTCGGCAATGACCCGGTCACGTTGCGGGCTCTGCCCGGCCCGCAGGCAGACTGGTTCGACCCGCCGGCCTTCTTCGGCCCGCAGTTCATGGTGACCCCGGCGAGCAACCGCATGGGCCTGCGGCTCCGCGGCCAGTCGCTAACGCGCAAGCCGGGCGAGCTGGTGTCGGAGCCGGTCGGGCCGGGGGCGGTGCAGGTGGTCAACGACGGCCAGTGCATCGTCCTCGGCGTGGACGGGCAGACGATCGGCGGCTACCCGAAGGTAGCGCATGTGATCGCCGCGGACCTGGACCGGCTCGGCCAGTTGCGGCCGGGGCAGGACGTGCGATTCGAGGTGGTGAATGTCGAGGAGGCGGAGGCGGTATACCGCGAGCGCGCCGCCAAGCTGCGCGAGTGGGGGATACGGCTGGAGCTGGATTTGCCGCTTGCGGCTATGCGGGCGCCCGCATAGCCGCAAGCGGCAACATCATCCCTTCAACTCGCTCAGATTCGCCTCGATCGTCCCAATCTGCTGCTCCAGCTCCGTGACCAGCTCCCGTTGCTGCTGCACCACGTCCGCCGGCGCCCGCTCGACGAAGGTGGCGTTGGCCAGTTTCGCCCGCGTCGCCGCCAGGTGCTTCTGCTTCTCCGCGCGCTGCTTCTCCAGCCGCTGCACTTCCTTGTCCACGTCGATCAGCCCGGCCAGCGACACGTACGCCTCGAACTCGGGCCGCAAGATGCTCGCGGCCTGCGGCGGCTTGGCCGCGTCCGGCCCGACCATCAGCGACCCGACGCCCGCCAGTTGCCGGATGAACGGCTCTAGCGTCCGGAACTCGGCTGCCACGTTCGCCGCACACCGCACGCTCACCGTCAGCTCGGTCTTCGGGTCCACCATGTACCCGTTGCGGACTTCGCGGATGCCGCTGATCAGTTGCTGCATCCGGCCGATGCTCGCCTCCGTCGCCGGGTTCCGCCACTCCGCCGGGCACTCCGGCCACCTGGCGATACACACGCTCGCCGCCGCCTTCCCCGGGTTTGGCAACCCGCGCTGCGGCGCGGATTCGTTCATCGCCTGCCAGATCGACTCGGCCACGAACGGCATCACCGGCTGGATCAGCCGCACGATCGCGTCCAGCACGCCGACCAGCACCCGCTGGGCCGTCGCCCGGCCGGCCGGGTCCTTCAGCCGGTTCTTGCTCATCTCCACGTACCAGTCGCAGAACTCCGACCAGGTGAACTCGTAGAGCGTCCGGGCCACCTCAGCGAAATGGTAGCCCTCCAACTGCTCCGTCACCGCCGCCGCGGTCGTCGCCAGCCGGCTCAGGATCCAGCGGTCCTCGACCGGCAGCTTCGCCACGTCCACCGGGCCCGGCGTGTACCCCTCCAGGTTCAGCAGCAGGAACCGGGCGGCGTTCCAGAGCTTGTTGGCGAAGTTCCGTCCCTGCTCGAACTTCTCCGACGCCTGCTTGGCCGTTGTGAGCTCCGTGTCCTCGGCCGGCCACGGCCCGCCGGGACGGAACGGCTTCTTGCAGTTCGGACACGTCACCTTCCGCGTCCGCATGGACATGTGCTCTTGCTTGACCGGCACGAGCGTGTCGCAATGCGGGCAGACGTTGGCCACCGGCATCCGGCTGTCCTGCGTCTCGGTGGCGATGCCCACCATGACGAACCGCAGGGCGTCGGCCCCGTACCGGTCGATGATGTCGAGCGGGTCGATGCCGTTGCCCTTCGACTTCGACATCGTCTCGCCGAAGGCGTCGAGCATTTTCGGGTGGATGTAGACGTGGCGGAACGGCACGTCGTGCATGTTGTACAGGCCGGCGATCACCATCCGGGCCACCCAGAGGGTGATGATGTCGCGACTGGTGACGAGCGTGCTGGTCGGGTAGTAGTAGCGCAACTCCGGCGTGTCGTCCGGCCAGCCGAACGTCGAGTGCGTCCAGAGCTGGGAGCTGAACCAGGTGTCGAGAACGTCCTCCGATTGTTTGAACCCGTCTTTTTCTAAGAGCGGGATGTACTCGTGCTGCTCATCACGGAAGCACACATGGATCGTTAGTCTGTCAGGATCATGCACGAAGGCAATGCGGCCGTTCGAGTATGTCCAACCATCGAGCCACTCCACCATCGTCTCATCGAAGTCCTCGCGGTTGTCGAACGCCTGTGACCACACCGGAATCCGGTGCCCCCACCACAGCTGCCGGCTGATGCACCAGTCCCGCTTCTCGCCCAGCCAGTCGAGGTACGTCTTGGCGTACCGCTCCGGGAAGAACTTCACCCGCCCGCTCGTCACCGCGTCCATCGCCATCTGCGCCAGGCCCGGCTTGCCGTCGTCGCGGTCGCCCATCTTCACGAACCACTGGTCCGACAGGTACGGCTCGATCGGCGTCTTCGACCGGTCGCTGAACTTCAACGGGATGACGCGGTCCTCCTTGCCCTCGAACAGGCCGAGCGCCTCCATGTCCGCGACCACCTGCTCGCGGGCCTTGTACCGGTCCAGGCCGGCGTACTTGCCACCGTTCTCGTTGATCGTCCCGTCCGGGTTCAGGATGTTGATGATGCCGATTTCGGGGTGGCGGGTGTAGCAGGCGTAGTCGTTCGGGTCGTGGGCCGGCGTCACCTTGACGCAGCCGGTGCCGAGCGTCGGATCGGCGAGCAGGCCGTCGGCGATGATCGGGATGTCGCGGTTCACCAGCGGGATGTGCACCGTCTTGCCGATCAGGTGCTTGTACCGCTCGTCCGACGGGTGCACGCACACGGCCGTGTCGCCGAGCATCGTCTCCGGCCGGGTCGTGGAGAAGCGGATGTATTCTTCGGATCGGGAGCCCGCAGCGCCAGCAAGGGTGTCGTTTGCCCTTGCTGGCGCTGCGGGCTCTGGCGTTGCGGGCTCCCGAACGGGATACTTGAACGTCCAGAACCCGCCGTTCACGTCCTCCGTATACGTCTCATCGTCGGCCACGGACGTTTGCAGCGAGGTGTCCCAGTTCACCAGCCGCTTGCCGCGGAAGATGTAGCCCTCGCGAAACCAGTTGAAGAACGTCACGCGCACCGCCCGGCTCAGCCCCTCGTCCAGGGTGAACCGGGTCCGCTGCCAGTCGCACGACGCCCCGAGCTGGCGGAGTTGCCCGAGGATGCGCTTCTCGTACTGATCCTTCCACTGCCAGATGCGCTCCACCAACTTCTCGCGGCCGATCTCGTGGCGGGTTTTCTTCTCCTGCGCGTAGACGAGTTTTTCCACCACGGCCTGCGTCGCGATGCCGGCGTGGTCGGTGCCGGGCAGCCATTCGGCGTTGTACCCCTGGGCACGGCGCCAGCGGATGAGCACGTCCTGAAGTGTGTTGTTCAGGGCGTGGCCCATGTGCAGGGCCCCGGTCACGTTGGGCGGCGGAATGACGATGGTGTAGGGTTTGCGCGTGGCGTCGGGCCGGCTGTGGAAATAGCCGTGTTCGTTCCAGAACTGCAGCCAGTGTTCCTGGGCC
>DASXAN010000980.1:0-14013 GCA_036406755.1 Gemmataceae bacterium | reverse complement strand
TGAGCGTGCCGCTGCCGTTCTGGTTGATGCCGCCGCCCTCGGCCCCGTGGCTGGCGTCGATCAGGACGTTGGTCAGGGTGAGCAGCTCGTCCTCGGTGTACAGGGCGCCGCCGTTGCCGGTGCTGGTCCCGGCCGTCATGTGAATCCCGCTGATGCCCACGGTCATGGCGCCGGCGCCGTTCACGTCGAACACCCGGCTGGCGTTGTTGCCGCTGACCGTCAGCAGGTTGGCCCCCGGGCCGGTGATGGTCACCGAGTCGGTCAGCAACAGCTCGCCGCTCGTCAGGGTGATCGTCTGCGGGGTGCTGAAGTCGGTCCCGGCGGCCGGGTTGGTGTTGAACACGATCGTGTCGGTCAGGCCGGCGTTGGCGTTGGAGTTGAGGACGGCCTGCCGCAGCGACCCGGCGCCGCTGTCGAGGGTGTTGAGGACGACGTACGTCGCCGGGACGGCCACGCCGAACGTGCCCAGCACCTGGGCCGCGGCCGCCGCCCCGGTCGTGTCCATCACCTGGCCGGCGTTCAGCCGGACGGCGTACAGGCCGTTGTCGGCCCCGTCCCAGGACCCGCCCGGGGCGGCGAACTGGTAGGTGACGACCACGGCCTGCGGGTTGCTGCTGTCGACGTTGGCCACCGACACGGCCCCCACGGTCACCCCCGCCGGGCCGATGACGGTCACGTCGCCGCCGTCGATCGTGGCCAAGCTGATGGCCGCCTCGCCGGTGTACGTGACGGCGAACTGGTACGGGTTGGCCGTGCCCGCGTTCGCCGCGGTGATGCTCACCAGGCCGGCGGCGACGGCCCCGAGCGGGCTGTTGCCGTTCCGCTCGACGGCCCCGATGTCGATGGCCGCCCCGACCACCCGGGCGAGGCCCCGCTGGTCGGTCGTCAGGCCGGCCGGGTTGCTGCCGGCGTCGAGCAGCGGGCTGCCGCCCAGCAGGTACACCGATTGCGTCGTGCCGCCGTTGAACTGGACCGGGCCGAGCAGGAGCGGCGTGCCGAACGCGACGTTGTTGCCCGCGGCGTTGTAGTTCGTCACGTCCCCGGCGTTCAGCCCGGTCGAGCTGCCGACGGCGCTGAACGTGACCCCCAGGGCCACCCCGGTGGCCGGCAGCGAGACGTCCGGCCGGGAGGTGCCGCCCGGCTGCAGGTTGCCCGCCAGCACGTCGCTGACGAGGTTGACGACCGCCGTCGTCCCGGTCGCCACCGACCGCACGCCGAGGCCGCCGCCGCCCTGGCCGGCCGTCGTGTTCACCGACACCAGGGCGATCCCGCCGCCGCCGGTGGACGTCCCGGCCAGGGTGGCGGAGTTGTTGGCGATCGTGCTGCCCTGGATGGTGAATTGGCCGCCGACCGGGATGGCCCCGAAGAAGTAGACGCCGCCGCCGGCGTTGGTCGCGGCGGTCGTGTTGCCGGTGACGGAGCTGTTGTTCACCGCCAAGCTGACGTTGCCGCTGAACACGCCGATGCCGCCGCCGACCCCGGTGGCGGAGTTGTTCGACACCAGCGAGTTGTTCACCGTCAGGGCGCCGCCGGAGGCGACGTCGACGCCGCCGCCGTGGCCGGACGTCCGGTTGCCCGTCACCCACAGGTTGGTCAGGGTGACGGCCTCGTCGCCGGTGATGCTCACGCCGGCCCCGTTGCCGCTGGTGGCGTTGCCGGTCAGGACCATGTTGCTCAGGCCGACGGTCAGCACGCCGGTGCCGCTGACCGTGAGCAGGCCGACGGAGAACGTGCTGGTCGTGCCGCGGGTGACGATCAGCTGCGGGGCGCCGCTGGCGTCCAGGGCCGGGCCGGTGATGGTGACCGAGTCGGTGATGGTCGGCAGGGCGGTCAACAGGCTGACGACGCCGCCGGGCACGTCGAACACGATGGCGTCCGGGGTGCCGAAGGTGGTGTTCGAGTCGGTGATCGCCTGCCGCAGCGACCCGGGGCCGGCGTCGTTGAGGTTGGTGACGTGGAGCGTCTGCCCGACGGCCGCCTGGAATGAGCCGAGCAGGGCGGCCGGGGTGGTCGCCCCGCCGGCGTCGGCCACCTGGCCGGCCACCGCCCGGACGGTGTACACGCCGTTGTCCGCCGCGTCCCAGGTGCCGCCCGGGGCGTTGAACTGGTAGGTGACGACGACAGCGTTGGGGTTGGTGGCGTTGACGTTGGCCACCGAGACGGCCCCGACGGTGACGCCGGCCGGCGCGGTCACGGCCACGTCGGCGGCGTTGACGGTGCCGGTGTTGATGGCCGCCTCGCCGGTGTACGTCACCTGGAACGTGTAGGTGGCGGCGGGGCTGGTCACGGTGACGGCCGCGAGCGGGCCGGCGGCGGCGGCGACGGCGTTGCCGTTCCGCTCGACGGCCCCGATGTCGATGGCCGCCCCGACGACGCGGGCGGCCCCCCGCTGGTCGTTGGCCAACGTCGCCGGGTTGGCGCCGGCGTCGAGGAGCGGGCTGCCGGCGAGCGGGTAGCGGGACAGGGACGGGCCGCCGTTGAACGCCAGCGGGCCGAGCAGGAACGGGCCGGCCGTCAGGCCGGTGCCGGTCGGCGTGAACCCGGCCGTGCTGTCCACGGCGGCGTTGGTCAGGTCGACCGAGCTGCCGTTGGAGGAGATGGCGGTGCGGCCGTTGGCCGCGAAGTTCTCCGCGACCACCGTCCCGGTGACGGTGAGCGTCCCGTTGGTCGTGTTCTTGGAGATGCCGCCGCCGCCGTCGCCGACGCCGGTGGCCGTGCCGAACGCCGAGTTGCCGGTGACGGTGCTGTTGGTGATCGCCGCCGTGCCGGCGGCGGCGAACGTGCCCGAGATGCGGACGCCGCCGCCGGAGGAGCCGGCGACGTTGTTGGCGATGGTGCTGTTGCGGATGGTGAACCCGCCGGCCCCCGGGGTGCCGGTGAAGTAGACGCCGCCGCCGCTGGCGGAGAGGTTGGCCGCCGTGTTGCCGGTGACGGAGCTGTTGGTCATCGTCAGGCTGCCGCCGGTGACGGCGAACAGGATGCCGCCGCCGCCGCTGGTCGAGCTGGCCGTGCTCGTGGTGTTGCCGGAGATGTTGCTGTTGGTGATGGTCAGGCTGCCGGCCCCGGTGACGGCGACGCCGCCGCCGCCGGCGGACGTGCTGTTGCCGGTCACCCACACGTTCGTCAGGGTCACGGTCTCGTCGGCGTCCTGGATGCCGGCCCCGGCGGCGGTCGTCAGGCCGCCCGTCACCCACAGGTTGCTCAGGTTGACGGCGAGGGTGCCGGTGCCGTTGAGGACGAGGATGCCGAACGTCGAGGTGGTCGTCGGGTCGCGGCGGACGACCAGCTGCGGGGCGCCACTCGGGTCGAGGGCCGGGCCGGTGATGGTCAGCGAGTCGGCGACGGTCGGCAGGGCGGTGAGCAGGCCGACGGTCCCGGTCAGGCCGGCCTGGAAGACGATGGTGTCGGCCGTGCCGGCCAGGGCGTTCGCGTCGAGGATGGCCTGGCGGAGCGACCCGGGGCCGCTGTCGGCGAGCGTCGTGACCGTGTACGTCTTCGGCAGGGTGACGGTGAACGCCCCCAGGGTCCCGCCCAGGATGGACGACCCGGTCGAGTCGCTCACCTGGCCGGCGACGGAGGTGATGCCGTAGCTGCCGTTGGCGGCCCCGGTCCAGCCGCCGGTCGGGGCGTTGAACTGGTAGGTGACGACGACGGCGTTCGGGTTGGAGCTGTTGACGTTGGCCACCGACACGGCCCCGACGGTGACGCCCGCGGGGGTGGCCACGGTCACGTCGGCGGCGTTGATGGTGCCGGTGTTGATGGCCGTCTCGCCGTTGTACGTCACCTGGAACGTGTACGGGTTGGACGTGCCGACGTTGGCCTGGGTGATGTTGGTCAGGGGGGCGGTGAGGGTGGCGTAGGTCAGGTTGCCGTTCCGCTCGACGGCCCCGATGTCGGAGGCGGCGCCGATGTTCCGCGGGAAGCCCCGCTGGTCGAGGCCGGAGCCGACGGCGTCGGTGCCGGCGTCGATGAGCGGGCTGCCGGCCAGGGGGTAGAAGGTCGGCTCGGGGCCGCCGCTGTTGAGCAGCGGGCTGAGGTTGGGGGCGGTGCCGACGGGCAGGTCGCCGGGGCCGAGGACGTACCCGGTGGGGAAGCCGGCGGTGTTGCCGAAGAGGCTGTGGTCGGTGACGACGACCAGGCCGGTGTTGGAGGAGAGGTCCGGTCGGCCGTTGGCCGCCGTCGCCGAGTTGCCCGTGATGAGCGAGCTGGAGATGTTGACCGTGCTGGCGGCGGTGCCGGAGACGCGGGCGATGGCCCCGCCGAACCCGACGGTCGCGGTGGCGGCGCTGCTGGTGGTGGCGGTGTTGCCGGTGATCGTGCTGTTGCGGATGTTGAGCGTGCCGGAGAACGTGTTCCGCATCGACACGGCGCTGCCGCTGGGGGCGGTGTTGCCGGAGATGGTGGTGTTGTCGACGTTGAAGAACGGGGCGTACCCGTTGGTGGACACGGTGCCGCCGAAGGCGATGGCCCCGCCGCCGTCGGTGCCGGCGGCCGTGTTGTTGGCCAGGGTGCTGTTCCGCATCTCCAGGCTGCCGCCGCTGGCCATGTTGATGGCCCCGCCGGTGCCGCCGACGCTGTTGCCGGTGATGACCGTGTCGGTGATGGTGACGTCCGTCTGCCCGGCGACGGCCACGCCGCCGCCGCTGCCGGTGGTCCGGCCGCCGGTCAGGGTGACGCCCTGGAGGTAGAACGACGCGGCCCCGGAGCTGACGCTGAAGACGCCGCTGGTGCCCGTCTGCTTGATCGTCAGCAGGTTGGCCCCCGGGCCGAAGACCACCAGCCCGTCGGACACGCTCAGCACGGCCGTCAGGGTGATGGTCTGCGGCTTGGTGAAGTCGGTCCCGGCGGACGAGTCGGTGTTGAACCCGATGGTGTCGACGCCGGGGTTGGTATTCGCCTGGCTGATGGCGTCCGTTAGTGACCCGGCCCCGCTGGCGGAGGTGTTCGTCACCACGTAGCTGTTCGGGACGGTCCGCTCCTCCAGCGGCTGCACGAGCAGGCGGGCCTTCACGTCGGCGGCGGTCCGGATTCGGCGGGTCGACCGCAGCCGCCGCGGGGTGGTCTTGTCGGTGGCCCGGTCGAACATGCGGCGGATCAGGCGGGACATGGCGGCGGCTCCGGCGGGGGTTCCGAGACGACCTTATGACGGCACCGCCGACGTGCCGGCCGGGGGACAAACCGGCCGCCGCGCCGCGGCGCGATAAGAGGCAGCTCCATTGCGAGATGGAGGATTGGGGGACACTCTACCGCCTGCGGTGGCGTGCGCCAACGCCCTACCTGAATTTTTTTTGATTTTTTCGGTAATCGCCCCCCGGCCGGCTGTGAGGCACTTCACCGATGCCGCGAATCACGAGGTCAGAGGTCAGAGGTCAGAGGTCAGAGGTCAGATGGACGCTTCCTGACCACTGACTTCTGACCTCTGACCTCTGTACCATGACCCTTGTCCCGGCTCCCCCGCACGATGGAGGCTCCATGTCCGACCCGACCCCGGCCGCCCCGGCCGACTCCGCCCCGGCCGCGGGCGGGGGTGAGCCGCTGCGGAGCGTCCACACCACGTCCCTGCCCGAGCTGCTCGACCGGCTGGGCGTCTCCGTCCTGGTGTCCACCTACCAGGCCGGCAAGCTGATCGCCGTCCGGGCCGAGGCCGGCCGGGCCAACACCCACTTCCGCAACTTCAACACCCCGATGGGCCTGGCCCTCGCCGGCGGTCGGCTCGCCGTCGGCACCAAAACGCAAGTCCTCCAGTTCCAGAACCAGCCGGACGTGGCCCGCAAGCTCCCCGCCGCGGGGAAATCCCAAATCCCAAATCCCAAATCCCAAACCGGCAATGTGGGACCTGGCGGCGGCGACGTGGGCTTTCCCCGGCACGACGCCTGCTTCCTGCCGCGGTCGTCCCACACCACCGGGAACATCGGCGTGCACGAGCTGGCGTTCGTCGGCGGCCAGCTGTGGGCGGTCAACACCCGGTTCTCGTGCCTGTGCACGTTCGCCCCGGATTGCAGCTTCGTCCCGCGGTGGCGGCCGCCGTTCGTCTCCGGCCTGTCCCCGGAAGACCGCTGCCACCTGAACGCCTTCGGGGTGCGGGACGGGGTCGTGCGGTACGCCACGGCCCTGGGGGAGACGGACGACCCGGCCGGGTGGCGGGCGACCAAGGCCACCGGCGGCGTGCTGATGGAAATCCCAAATCTCAAATCCCAAATCCCAACTGCCGAATCCGGGTTGGAATTTGGGATTTCGAGTTTGGGAGTTACGATTAGTCGCGGCCTGTCGATGCCGCACTCGCCGCGGTGGTACGGCGGCCGGCTGTGGGTGCTGGAGTCCGGGGCCGGCAGCCTGTCGGTGGTGGACGAGGCGACCGGCCGGCTGGACCACGTCGCGCTGTTGCCGGGGTTCACCCGCGGGCTGGACTTCGTCGGCCCGTACGCGTTCGTCGGGCTGTCGCAGGTGCGGGAGACGGCCGTGTTCAGCGGCATCCCGATCACCGAGCGGCTGCCGGTCGAGGACCGGGCGTGCGGCCTGTGGGTGGTAGACGTGCGGACCGGCCAGACGGTGGCGTTTTTGCGGTTCGAGGCCGGGGTGCAGGAGGTGTTCGCGGTGCAGGTGCTGCCCGGCATCCGCTACCCGGAGCTGCTCACCGCGGAGGACGCCGACGCGGAGACGGAGGAGCTGTTGGCCAACGCCTTCGTCCTGCCGGACGCGGCCATGGCGGACGTGCAACCGATCCGCTCCGCGGAAAATCCCAACTGACAAATCCCAAACCCCAAGAATCCCCCTTGGGATTTGTTATTTGGGATTTGGGATTTTCCGGCGGAGCCGGACCAGGCCGTCGGCCGGGGTGCCCGCGTGCGGGTCGTCGGCCGGGGCGGTCTCACCGCGGCCGCCGAACAGCGCCGCCGTCAGGTGCGAAAGGCCCGGCAGCCGCAGCAGCGGGCAGACGAGCCAGGCCACCGGCTGGGTCATGCCCAGGTCGCGGAGCAGCCGGCACGCCGCGGCGACGCCGGTGGCTGACCGGCCGCCGGCCACCACCTCCAGCGGGCGGGCGGGGTCGGCTGCCCCGCGGTCGTCCAGCTCGGCCTGCTGCCACACGTCGGCGGCGGCCACGACGGCGGCCGCCCGCCGCTGCCGCGGGTCGGCGCCGCTGAACCGCACCTCGACCTTCGGCAGCCGGCCCGGCGGCCGGGCGAACACCGTGCGGATCGCCGCCGGCGTCATCCAGCACAGCAGCAGGGTGAACATGAACAGGCTGAACACGATCAGCCCCATGTTCAGGGCGATGCCCAGGTGCAGCAGGATCGCCCCGCAGACCATGACCGGCCGCAGCCGCGTCCACACCAAGAACGGCAACCCGATCTCCAGGCAGAGGGTGAACACCGTCATGGCGCTCATGTACCCTTCCCACAGCCACCGGTGCTGGTCCTGGCACAGCCAGACGAGCAGGTTCCGGAAGGCCGGCAGGTGCAGCGGCGAGAACTCCGCGTTGGTCATGGTGTACCACGGGGCCGTGCCGTTCCACCAGGAGTTGCCCTTCAGCTTCGACAGCCCGGCCGACAGGTACATCAGGCAGTAGTGGACCTGGAGCAGCCGGATCACCACGTTGGCGGAAATCAGCGGCCGCGGGCCGGAATCCGCCGGGGGGCGGCGGCCGGCCGCCAACGCGGCGCGGGCCGCCCGGTAGCGGCGGACGAGCCAGTCCACCGACCACGTCGCCCCGCACGGGGCGAGCATCAGGTAGAACAGGCACAGGTTCATCATCGTGTCCTGGCCGAAGAGCGCCAGCTGGTTCCGCTGGATGTACGCCAGCCCGGCCAGCCACGTCAGGACCGACGTCACCCGCGTGCACACCCCCAGCGTGAACAGCACGATCACCGCCAGGTGGACGCCGTGCAGGACGTTGATCCCGGCCCGGTTGGTGAGGTGGAAGAACGGCGAGTATACGAGATGACCCTTGGCCACGATTTCCGGCTCGTCCGGCGGGGTCGACCAGTACTGGGTGTAGTCCAGGACCTTCGCCCGCTCGGCCTCGTCCGGGTACGTCTCGGTCACGTGCTGGATGAACGTCTTCAGCACCTGGATGCCCCGCGGCCCCTCGTGCAGCAGCAGGTCGAACAGCTGGCCCCGCAGCCGCGGGTCGGCCGGGAGCAGCCCGGCCAGGGCGTGGGCGTCGATCCGGACCTGCTCCCGGTGCCGGGCCGGCAGGCTGACGAAGTACTCGCCGAACTGCCGCTCGGCGTCGAACCGCTTCTCCGGCGGGGCGTCGGCGGCCGGGGCCTCGACCAGCTCGCGGAGCTTGGCTTCGCGGTCGGCCGGGTCGGCCGGCAGCGACCGCAGGAACATGACGCTCGCCGGGTCCAGGTGCCCCTCGGCCGTGGGCGGGATGGACGACAGCAGGCGGAGGGCCTTCTCCTGGCCGGCCCGGTCCCGGGCCAGGTTGTCGATGAACACCCGCAGGGCCTGCCGCTGGTCGCCGGACTCCGGCATGCGGAACCTGATCCCCGGGGTCCAGGACGACGGCAGGACGAACTGCGGCCACTCCCGCCGCTCCCGGTCGGCCATGGCCGTCGGGTACCAGCCGTCCGGGCCGAACAGGGCGTGCAGGTCGAACGTGTACGCCACGTGGACGTACAGGGCCAGCAGCCCGGCGACGATCCGCATCAGGCACAGCGGCGTCGGGTCGGCCGGGGTGAACCAGAACCGGGACCAGGCGGCCCAGGCGCGGCGCATGATCGTAGTCCCCTAAGCACCAAAACCCAAGCACCAAGTCCCAAATCCCAACCGGCCTTCTTGGGATTTGGTGCTTGGGTTTTGGGATTTACTTCGGCTCGGCCCGCCACTCCAGGGCCGGGTCGAACGGGTCGAACTCCCCTTGCAGGTCGGCGGCGTGGGCCGCGACGACGTTCTTCAGCACGCCGGTCGGCTGCCGGTAGATCGGCACCACCCAGTACAGCATCCGCCGGTCGACGTCGGTCATCTTCGGCCGGCCGGCGGCGTCGAACTGGCCGACGAAGAACGGCAGGTACGTCTCCGGCGCGTACGGGTCGTCGTTGTTCCGGAACTGCACCTGCGTCAGCATCTGGTGCTGAGTCAGGTACACCTTGATCGCCTTGACCGGCACCGGCGTGCCGTCCGGCCGCCACCGGCCGGTGCCGAGCACCTTGGCGACGTGCTCGGCGTACCCGGCGATGATGTGCCGGCCGTGCTCGTTGGGGGCGCGGTACTGCTGCACCGGCAGGGCGTCCGGGGCCAGCGGGAGGTCCGCGGCCAGCTCCAGCCGGCGGCGGACCATGTCGTCGGTCGGCCCGACCGGGGCGGTCTGGTTGGCCCGCTCCGTCAGCGACAGCCGGCGGAAGTACTCGATCCCCAGCGGGTCGAGCAGCTCCTTCTTCTGCGGCGTCTTGTACCACCGGGCCTGGCCGTCCTCCCCGATGATGCAGAACCACAGGACCTGGGCCGGCCCCGGCTGCGGGGAGTAGAACTGGTAGGCGTTGTTGACGTAGCAGAACTCCAGGTGCGGGCGGAACACCCGGGTCCACAGCTGGCCGGTCAGCCACGGCGTCGGCGGCGGGGACGTGATCGCCGACACGATGCCGGCGAAGTGGTACAGCACCATCAGGCTGAACGCCACCCGCTGGCCCGTCCGCGGCAGCCGCACGATCAGGGCGGCGGCGGCGGCCGTGCCCGCCATCACGAACTGCATCAGCCGGATCGAGTCCCACGCCGGGTTGGTCGCCAGCCCGCCGAGCAGGGCGGCGGCGGCGGCCAGGCCGAGGGTGACGCTGTCCTTGGGCCGGCGGGCAACGGCGTACCCGGCGGTGAGCATGCCGACGACGCCGAGCAGGGCCGCCGCGACCGCCGGCCACTGGTCCGGGGCCGCCGCGGACGCCCATCCCACTCCGGCCGCGACGGCGGCCACCGCCATCCCGACACCGGCCGTGCGGTAGTGGACCCAGCCCGGAGCCCCGTCGGCCCCGCGCGGGTCGCGGTCATCGATCGCCATGAGACGTGCAACTCCCCGGGGATGGCGGGGGAGGCGCGAGGGGCGTGCGGCGTCCTCCCGGTGCAGCGACCGTCCTGCCTCCGTAACTCCTGACAGCATACCGAATCGGCCCGGGCGGGCTAAGCCCAACAGTCAAAGCGCCTTTCGGCCGGGCCGGGAGCGGCCGGTCCATTCATTCGGTCGGGGGCCGGGCGTTGTGAACGAATCGCCGACCGTGAACGAAACCGCGCCTGGCTGACCCGACCTGATCGCCGACCGTCCCGAGAACAGGGCCGCCCGCTCAACTTGCGCGTGGCGCAGAATTTGCTCAGATACCGGAGGCTACCCAGACTCCGCAAAAGTCAATACTTCGTCGCTTCATCATACTTCTCAGTTTCCACCGAGTTGAGGTAGCGATCGTAGGGGCACCCTTGACTGTCCATTTCCGCCAAGCTACCTAGTTTATACTTGACTCTCGGGTTCGCTATTTTTACTATCCACCACAGACGGTAACCGCTGACTCGATGAGCACTGATGACACGACCCGCGGCTTTTACCACCGTCTCTCTTCGGCCCGAGCCGCGGGCCCTTCCGGTCGCGGGGACCGGTCTACCCCGAAGGCTCCGGGCGCCAACGGCTGAAACCACCACGAAGCATCAGTTGGCCCTCACATCGTTGCAGGAGGTGTTCTGACATGTACAGTGTCGTGTTGATGATGGCGATGACGAGCACGCCGGACACCGCGGCCGGCCTGTTCCACAAGAACGGGTGCAACGGCGGGTGCTACGGCAGTAGCTGCTACGGCGGGAGCTGCTACGGCGGCTGCACTGGCTACGGCGGCTGCACCGGCTACAGCTGCTCCGGCGGCTACGGCTGCTCCGGCGGCAGCTGCCACGGCGGCAGGGGCGGGTTGTTCGGCAAGCACCGGAACCGCGGCTGCCATGGCGGCGGCGGGTGCTACGGCTCCAGCTACTGCGGCTGCTGCGGCGGCGGCTACGGCGGGTGCTACGGCTGCACCGGCGGTTACGGCGGGTGCTACGGCGGCATGGGCTGCACCGGCGGCTACGGCGGGTGCTACGGCGGCTGCTACGGCGGGTACGGCGGCGGCTACATGGGCGCCCCGATCATGACCGCCCCGGCCACCACGGCCCCGGCCCCGACCCCCGGCCCGGCCCCCGCGCCGCCGAAGACCGGCATGCTCTCCGCCCCGGCGACGATCGTCGTCAGCCTGCCGGCCGAGGCCACCCTGAAGGTGGACGGCTTGGCCACCAAGGCCACCTCGGCCCTCCGCACCTTCGCCACCCCGGCCCTGGCCGCCGGCCAGAGCTTCCACTACACGCTGACGGCCGAAGTCGTCCGCGACGGCAAGACGATGACCGCCTCCGAGCAGGTCACCGTCCGGGCCGGCGAAACCACCCGCGTCGAGATGCCGGCGACGGCGTTCGGCGTGGCCGTGGCCGCGAAGTAACCCGGTCGCGGCCACCGTCGGCGGGTTTCGCCTGGAGCTGTGCCCGCCGACGTTGCCCCGCCCTTCCGAAGCCCACGGGCACCCCGCCCGTGGGCTTTCTCGTTTGTCACGATCCGCATTGTGGCGCGGCCACCGGCTGCTATAATCGCGCGAGCGGCCGGGGGCGGTCCCCGGCCGGCCCGGGGCCGTCCGCCATGAGCGCGCCGTCATCGTCATCACTCCGGCCGCCGGTCGCCGACCTGGTGTTCCACCTGTACGACCGGCCGCTGCACCCGGAGCTGTTCGACACGCTGGCCCGCCGGGCCGTCCGCAAGGACGACTACGACCTGACCGTCCGCATCACCCGCACCGGCCACGCCCTCACCTGGGAAACCAAGGCGGCACACCTGACGGAGGTGACGGCCGCCGCCGACCTGCCCCTGCCCGACTACCGGGCCCGGCTGAAGCACCGCGTCCGCGGCGAACACTGCGCCACCCTGGCCCTGCCGGGCGGGTTGCACTACCAGACCAGCTTCCAGGTCGAGGCCCTGCCGGCGGAGATCTTCCTGCACGTCCACGACGAGATCCTCCGGGACGGGCTGAAGCGCGGCCTGCTGCACAACTTCCAGCCGAACCACCGCCTGGCCCTGGCCCCGCTCGGGTTCGTCACCGTCGAGGCGTGGGCCGGGTGCCTGCTCGTCTCGTCGTTCCACACCTTCCCGGACGAGCACACGGTCGTGAAGACCCAGTCGCTCATCGAGCGGAAGTAAGCAAGAAATGAACCACAGATGCACACAGATACACACAGATAAAAGAAATTAAATTCTTTCTATCTGTGTGTATCTGTGTGCATCTGTGGTTCATTTCTTCTTATAATCCCCTCCATGTCCCGCGAAGCGCACCTCCGCCGCGTCCTCGACGGCGGCCTCGTGGCCATCGTCCGCTCCCCCGACGGCGGCAAGCTTGTCGAGGTCTGCCGCGCGTTGGCCGACGGCGGCGTGACCACGGTCGAAATCACCATGACCGTGCCCGACGCGGTGGACGTACTCCGCCAGGTCCGCCGGGCGCTCGGCGACACGATCCTGCTCGGGGCCGGCACCGTGCTCGACCCGGAGACGGCCCGGACGGTACTCCTGGCCGGGGCCGAGTTCGTCGTCTCGCCGACGGTCAACCTGGATGTGATCCGCCTGTGCCGGCGGTACAACAAGCTGGTCATGCCGGGGGCGTTCACGCCGACGGAAATCCTCGCCGCCTGGGAGGCCGGGGCTGACGTGGTGAAGGTGTTCCCGGCCGACCCGCTGGGGCCGGCGTTCTTCCGGGCCATGCGGGGGCCGCTGCCGCAAGTGCGGCTGATGCCGACCGGCGGGGTGGACCTTTCGACGGCGGCGGAGTACCTGCGGGCCGGGGCGTGCTGCCTGGGGGTGGGGACGCAGCTGGTCGAGCCGCGGGCGGTGGCCGCCGGCGACTTCGACCGCCTCCGCGAGCTGGCGGCGGAGTATGTCGAGGTCGTGCGCCAGGTCCGGCGGGAGCAGCACGGTCGTTCATAGGTCCGATAGGACCTATCACCCATGCCCGACGTCATCACCTTCGGCGAGGCGATGCTGCGGCTGACGCCGCCCGGGTTCCGCCGGCTGGAGCACGCCCACGCCTTCGACGCCGAGGTCGGCGGGGCGGAGCTGAACACGGCCGTTGGGTTGGTGCGGCTGGGGCGGTCGGCGGCGTGGGTGTCGCGGCTGCCGGACAACCCGCTCGGCCGGTGGTTGGCCGGCAAGGTCCGCGAGGCCGGCATCGGCACCGCCCACGTCGAGCTGGCCGACGACGGCCGGCTCGGTCTGTACTTCCTCGAGGTCGGCGCCGCACCGCGGCCGAGCAGCATCCTCTACGACCGCCGCGATTCCAGTTTTTCCCGCCTCCAGCCCGAGTCGATCGACTGGCCGGCCGTGCTGGCGGGAGCCAAGTGGTTCCACGTCACCGGCATCACGCCGGCCCTCGGCCCCGGCTCGGCGGCGGCGACGCTCGAAGCGCTACGGGCGGCCCGCGCCGCCGGCGTGCGCGTGAGCATCGACCCGAATTACCGGGCCAAGCTCTGGTCGGTGGCCGACGCCCGGCGGTGGCTGGAGGCGGCGCTGCCGCTGTGCGACGTGCTCATCACCGGCGGCGGGCTGGCCGGCGACGTGCCGGACGCGGAGGCGCTGTTCGGCGTGGCGGTGGCGGACGCGGCGACCGTCGGCCGGGCGCTGGCCCAGCGGTTCGGGCTGAAGGTGGTGGCCGTGACGCAGCGGGACAGCGGCCGGGTGTGGCACAACGCGTTCACCGCGGTGGCGGTCGCCGGCGGCGACGTGCTGACGACGCGGACGTACAACGTGGAGGTCGTGGACCGCCTCGGGGCCGGAGACGCCTTCGCGGCCGGGCTGATCCACGGGCTGCTCGACAATGACGTGCAGCGGGGGCTGGACTACGGGGCGGCGATGGCGGCGCTAAAGCATTCGGTGCCGGGCGACTTCCCGGCGGCGACGCTGGCGGAGGTACAGGACCTGCTCGCCGGCGGCGGGGTGCGGATCAGCCGGTGATTTGGCGAGCGGGGTTGGGGGGG
>DASXAN010000979.1:0-11735 GCA_036406755.1 Gemmataceae bacterium | reverse complement strand
CAAGGGCAGCATCCGCGACAAGTTCGAGCTGGTCAAATCGCTTGGGTTCCAGGGCGTCGAGATGAACAGCCCCAGCAACATCAACAAAGAGGAGGCCGTCAAGGCCCGCGACGACACCGGCATCGTCATCCACGGCGTCATCGACTCGAAGCATTGGCAGATCCGCCTCTCGGACCCCAAGCCGGAAGTGCGCGAGGAGGGGTTGAAGTATCTCAAGGGCGCGCTCGAGGACGCCAAGTTCTACGGGGCGGACACCGCGCTGTTGGTGCCCGGCAAGGTCGCCAACCCCAAGACCGAGAACTTCGACCAGGTCTGGGCGCGCTCGCAGGCCGAGGTCCGCAAGGCCCTGCCGCTGGCCGAGAAGCTCGGCGTCAAGATCGCCATCGAGGTCGTCTGGAACGACTTCATCACCACCCCGGACCAGTTCGTCCGCTACATCGATTCGTTCCAGTCGCCGTACCTGGGCGGTTACTTCGATTGCAGCAACATGGTCAAGTACGGGGTCAAGCCGGGGGACTGGATTCGCAAGCTCGGCAAGCGGATGGTTAAGTTCGACTTCAAGGGGTACAGCAAGTCCAGGGGCTGGGTGCCGATCGGCGAGGGGGACGAGGACTGGCCGGACGTGCTGGCCGCCCTCGGCGAGATCGGCTACGACGGGTGGGCGACCGCGGAGGTCAGCGGCGGCGGCGAGAAGGAACTCCGCGACGTGGCCGAGCGGATGAACCGGATCCTCCAACTGTCATGATCGGCCGGCCTACGTCGGCCGGGGCGTGCGGGTCGGTCGGGGCCTCCCGATGCGGGCGGTGTTGCCGGGCAGCCGCATCGTCGGCAACAGAACGAATCGACCAGTTTTTTTCCTGCCCGGGCGGAATTTTCCCCGCCAAGTCCGCTTGACAACTCTCCGCAGACCTTTCATCTTGAATTACGTCCTAATCCGTACCCACCGCTGGACTACCGTCCGCCCAATCCCGGAGCAACTATGTCTTCCTCCTTGTCCCGCTGGCTTGCGCGTTGGAAGTCCGCGTTCGGTCCGAACCGCCGGCCGATCCGGCGGCCGGCCGCCCGGTCGGTCCGGTTGCGGACGGAGATGCTCGAAACCCGAACCACGCCCGCGGTCATCTACGGCGGGGTCGTCTCCACGCTCACCCTCGGCTTGGCGGCCGCGTCCGACACCGGCGTGGCGGGCAATAGCGTCACCGAAGCGGGGACCGTCACCCTGACCGGCCACGGGCCTGCGAACACGAGAATCACGCTGACCCGGCCGGGGGCCGCCAGTCTGACGACCACCTCCGGCCCCCAGGGGAATTTCGCCTTCACCGGCGTCAACCTGCCGGCCGGGGCGAACATCTTTACGGTCACCGCGACCAACTCGGCCGGCCAGCGGCTGCAGACTCAGAAGAACATCATCCGGAACACGGCCCCGACGGTGGCCGCGCCCCAGGCGGACATCTCCGTCGCCCCGGGCGCGGCCGATACGAAGCTCAACCTGCCGACGATCTTCAGTGACGTCGACGTCAACAGCCTGGTCAGTTTCACGACCAACCGCGGGACGTTCCAGATCGAGCTGTTTGACCAGCAGGTCGGGACCACGGTCGCGAACTTCCTCAAGTACGTGACCGGGACGACGACCAACCACGGCAGCTACGCCAACACGATCTTCCACCGTAAGACGACGCTGGTGCCCGACGGCATTGCCGTCCTCCAAGGCGGCGGGTTCCAGTTCAAGACGGATGCCTCCGGCGGCCACCTGGACGACAGCACCCACATCCCGCCGGACGCCGCGATCGCCCTGCAGACGGGCGTGCTCACGAACGCCCTCGGCACGATCGCCATGGCCCGGACGAGCGTGGCCAACAGTGCGACGAGCGAGTTCTTCTTCAACACCGCGGACAACTCCAAGGCGCTGGACAAGGGCGGCACGGCCGACCCGAACGGGTACGCGGTGTTCGGGGTGGTCCGTGGCAGCGGCATGGACACGGTCAACCAGAGCTGGAACGTGCCGGCCCAGGCCCACGGGCAGTTCGCCAGCATCCCGCTGGACAATTACACGGGCACCAACTTCCCGACGGACGCCACGGCCGCCAACTTCGAGACGCTCCTGTCCACGTCGGTCGTCCGCCGGACGAGCCCGAACGACCCGGACAAGCTGACGTTCGCCGCCAGCAGCAGCAATTCCGGGCTGGTGACGGCCGCCGTCAGCGGCGGGCAGCTGATCCTGCACTACGTGACCGGCCAGACGGGCACGTCCAACATCACCGTGACCGCCACCGACGCCAACGGCGCCAAGATCTCGACCACCTTCAAAGTGACCGTCGCCACCCAGGACACGACCGCCCCGGCGGTGACCGTCACCAGCCCGGCGGACGGCCAGACGTTCACGACCAACCCCACGATCACCGGTAGCGCCACGGACAACGTCGGCGTCACGAAACTGCAGGCGTCGGTGGACGGCGGCGCGCCGCAGGACGTGGCGGTGGACAGCCAGGGGCACTACGCCTTCACGCCGACCCTGGCGACCGACGGGTCGGCCGACGGCCGGCACACCGTCGCCTTCACCGCCAAGGACGCGGCCGGCAATACGTCGGCCCCGGCCAACATCAGCTTCTTCCTCCAGGTCCACGCCCCGGTGGTGACGATCAGTGCCCCGCCGAACAACCAGACGTTCCGGATCGACCCGACGATCGTCGGCCAGACGGCCGCCGGCGTGACCCAGCTCCAGGCGGCGGTGGACGGCGGGGCGGCTCAGGCGGTCACCGTGGACGGCCAGGGGAACTTCTCGTTCACCCCGACGCTGGCAACGGACGGGTCGGCCGACGGGTCGCACACCGTCACCTTTACCGCCGGCGCGGGTCAGTTCGACGCGGTGACGTTCACGTTCCACCTCGACGCCACCGCCCCGGCGGTCACCGTGACCAGCCCGGCGACCGGTCAGACGTTCACGGCCAGCCCGACCGTCACCGGCCACGCGACCGACGCCGGCGGGGTGGCGAGCCTCCAGGCGACCGTGGACGGCGGGGCGGCCCAGGCCGTGACGGTCAACGCCCAGGGCGACTTCTCGTTCAACCCGTCCGTGACGACCGACGGTTCGCACACCGTCACCTTCATCGCTACCGACACGGCCGGCAACCAGTCCGCCCCGACCGCCCTGACGTTCACCCTCGACGCCACCGCCCCGACGATTGATGTGACCGACCCGCCGGGCAATTCGCTCTCGAACACCAACCGGACCTTCACCGGGGTGGCGGCGGACAACGTGGGCTTAAGCCAGGTGACGGTGTCGGTGGACGGCGGGGCGGCCCAGGCGGTGACCGTGGACGCCCAGGGGAACTTCTCGTTCACCTCCACCCTGGCGACCGACGGGACGGCCGACGGGGTCCACTCTTTGACGTTCGTCGCCCGGGACGGGGCCGGCACCACGGCGTCCGTGACCCGCGTGTTTATCCTCGACGTCACCCCGCCAGTGGCGACGCTCGTCGGGCCGGCCGACGGGCAGACGGTCTCGACGAACCCGACCATTACCTTCGCGGCCACGGACAACATCGGCACGGCCGCGGGGGACGTTTACATTGACGGCGTCTACAAGCAGACCGTCTCGTTCCCGCTCAACGGCTCGTTCACCTTCACCCCGGACCTGCCGACGGACGGCTCGGCCGACGGCGCGCACACCGTCACGTTCGTGGCCAACGACGCGGCGTTGAACCGGTCCGCCCCGGTGGACTTCCACTTCACCCTGCAGACGCAGCAGGGGCCGTGATCGGGCCCGCTGTGCGGGAAATGCCAAACCCGAAATCCCAAATCCCAAACCGGCATTCCCCGGGGCTTGGGATTTGGGATTTCGGGTTTGGTGCTTTCCGCCCAGCGGGTCAGCCGCGGCGGGCGAACCGCTCGGCGACGTGCTTCCAGTTGACCACGTTCCACCACGCGTCGATGTAGTCGCCGCGGCGGTTCTGGTACTTCAGGTAGTAGGCGTGCTCCCACACGTCGATGCCCAGCAGCGGCGCGTGCCCGGCCGACAGCGGCGTGTCCTGGATGGCCGAGCTGCCGATCGACAGCTTGCCGCCGTCCGCCACCAGCCACGCCCAGCCGCTGCCGAACCGCTTCATGGCCGCGTCCTTGAACGTCGAGCGGAACTTGGCGAAGTCGCCGAACGACGCCTTGATCGCGTCGCCCAGCGGCCCGGTCGGCTCGCCCCCGGCGTGCGGTGCCATCCACTGCCAGAAGTGCGAGTGATTCGAATGTCCGCCGCCGTTGTTCCGTACGGCCGTGCGGGTGGCCTCGTCCACCGGTAGCCGACTCAGGTCGCGCATCAGCTGGTCCACCGGTCGCGTAAGCAGATCCGGGTGATTGGCCAGCGCCTTGTTCAGGTTGTCCACGTACGCCTTGTGGTGCTTGCCGTGGTGGATCTCCATGGTCTTGGCGTCGATGTGCGGTTCGAGGGCGTCGACGGCGTAGGGCAGCTTCGGCAGGGTGAAGCCGGGGGCGTCGGCCGCACGGCCGGCGAGCGGGGCCAGCGCGAGGGCGGCGGCCCCGGAGCCGACGGTCCGGAGCCACTGGCGGCGGGTGAGGGGGTGCATCGGTTCTCCTCGGGGCGGGTCAACGTGGCGGTGACGAAACCTGCCGTTCAACTAGCGACCCCGCGCCGGGCCGGCAAGGACCGCCCCTTGCCCCCGGGCCGATCGGCGGACACGATGAGGGCGGGAGGAGCCGATGTCCGCCGCCGCACCCGCCCAACCCCATCGCCCGCGGCTGCACCGCCGCTGGGTGCTGATGTTCGTCTTCGGTGCGGCCGCGTTCGCCCTGCTGGCCGCGGGCGTCGCCTGCTCGGATCCCCTCGTCCATCTGGACCAGACGGTCGCGGCGGGTTTGCACAGGCACGCGGAGCGGTCGCCCGGGGCCGTGCGGGTGGCCGAGGCGATTACGCTACTCGGCACGTTCTACTGGTTCACGGCCCTGGCGGTGGTCGTGGTCGGCGGGTTCTGGCGGGCCGGCCGGCTCCGCCTCGGGCTGGCGTGGCTGCTCGTGCTGATCGGCGGCGGGCTGTGGGTGGACGGACTGAAGAACACGTTCGACCGGCAACGGCCGCCGTGCAACCAGGCGTTCATCACCGAGCTGTCGTACAGCTTCCCGAGCGGCCACGCGGCCGGGTCGGCGGTCGCATACGGCACGCTGGCGTACTGCCTGGCCCTGCACTGGCGGACCCGACGGCAGCGGGTCGTGCTGGTCGTCGGCTTCGGGGCGCTGGTGCTGCTCATCGGCTTCACCCGGCTGTACCTGTGCGTGCACTACCTCAGCGACGTGCTGGGCGGCTACGCGCTGGCGCTGTCGTGGGTCGGGCTGTGCGTGTACGCGATCGAGTGGGCGCGGTCCCGGTTTAGCCGGGGGCCAGGTCGGCCCAGTAGTCCGGCAGCGGGGCCGTCACCGTGACCGGCTCATAGCGGATCGGGTGCAGAAACGTCAGGCCGCAGGCGTGCAAGGCGATGACCCGGTCGCGGGGCAGCGCAGCGGGCGGGCCGAACGGGGTGCGGGAGCCGTACAGCTCATCGCCGCGGATCGGCAGGCCGCGGGCCGCCGCCTGCACCCTCAGCTGGTGCGTTCGGCCCGTCGTCGGCCGCAACTCCAGCAGAACGCCGCCTTCAACCGGCCGCAGCGCGTGGTAGCGCAGTTCGGCCCGCTTGGCCCCGGGGGTGTCGGGCGGCACCACCTCGACGCGGGCCTCGTCAGGCAGCTTACGAAGGTAGTCCGCCCAGACGCCATCGTCCGGCTCGACGGTCCCATCGACCAGCGCCCAGTAGACCTTCGTGACTTGGTGCCGCTGGAACTGCTCGGCGAGGCGGGCGGCGGCCTTGGAGTTGCGGGCGAACAGGACGACGCCGGAAACCGGCCGGTCGAGCCGATGCGGCACGCCGAGGTAGACGTTGCCCGGCTTGGCGTATTTGGCGCGGAGGTAGTCCTTGGCCCAGGCTTCGAGCGTCGGCAGGCCGGCCGCCGGCGGCCCCTGGGTGAGCAGTGGCGCCGGCTTGGCGACTGCGAGGCAATGATTGTCTTCGAACAGAACGGCCGGCTCCATGCCTTCAGTGTAAGGCCCATCCGGCCGGATCGGCCCTACCCGCCGGACCAGGGCAGCGGAACGGCACGGGCGAACTCGGCCGCCGTCACCGGTCCGGCCGGCGTCTCGACCCGTCCGCCGGCCACTTCGGCCACGGCCCAGAGCAAACTGTTTGCGGCCGCGAGGAGCGCCGGGTCGGCGTTGCCCCAGACGACCACGCCCACGCCGGTCGGCGTTCGTCGAAGCGTCACCATGCCGGCCGCGGTGCCGACCCGCAACTCCCGCCAATCAGCCGTCGGCGCCTCGTCCGGCAAAGCCGGCAAACCGTCAATCATTCGCAGCTGCACTGGGAAGCCCTGGCCGGCCAGCCGGCTGCCGACCGTCGTCCACGGCAACGCGGCCTCGGCGGGTAGGGTTACGGTCTGTTCGACGCCCATCGTTTCAGTTCCAGAATCGCGGTCATTGGAATCTGCGCAGGTTGTAATCGCCGGCGCAGGGCGTTCGTTGGCACTGTGTTTGCGTTTCCAATCCGCCGGTGCGGCCGCCCGTGCGTGGGGCGGTCGGAACGGATCGGCGGTTTCGTTCAGCAATCGCAACCGAACGGCCTGCCGAAGCCACCGGAACGCCGGTTTCCCCTGCCTGAAGGAGACTTCGTCATGTTGCGCTTGGCCGTCGTATTCTTGGTGATCGCCTTGATCGCCGCCCTGGCCGGCTTCGGCAACGTCGCCGGCTTTGCCTGGGAAGGTGCCCGCATCCTGTTCTTCGTCTTCCTGGTGCTGGCCGTTCTGTCACTGTTCCTGGGCTACCGGGGTCGGCCAATCGATACTGTCTGACGCCGGGGCGTTGACCCCGGCAGAGGCAGAGTAGCAGATGATGGAAGACCGAGGGCAGTGAAGAGCAACGCTTCACTGCCCTCGGTCTTCCGTCGTCTGTCCTACGTCTCTCCGCAGCCGTCCGATCCGAAACAGCTCCGTCTGGCCGTCCGTCATCCCCGTCTCGGCCAGATCCGCCAGCAGTTCCCCGACCACGGGCGCGAACTTGAACCCGTGCCCCGAGAACCCGGCCGCGACGGCGACCGTGGCGTGCTCCGGGTGCCGGTCGATGACGAAGTGCCGGTCCGGCGTCAGCGTATACAGACAGACGGTGGCGGCCGTTCGCGGCCCGTCGGCCCCCGGCAGGTGGGCGCGGACGAACGCCCGCACCGGGGCTTCGTCGGCGTCCGTCACCGTCCGGTCGACTGTCTCCGGGCCGGGCAGCTCCGGCGCGCCGTAATGTTGCGCGACCTTGTGCCCGCGGGGGTCGATGGCCGGCAGGCCGTAAAACGTCCCCTCGGGCGTGTCGGCCAGGTAGATTGGAAAGCGGTCGCGGGCAAACGGCCGCGGGTCCGGCGGGGCCAACCAGACCGGCACCTGTCGCATGACGGTCAGCTTTGCCCCCAGCCGCCCGAGCAGCGACGTCGCCCACGCCCCGGCGGCGATCACCAACCGGCCGGCCTGGTAGGTGTCGCGGTCGGTCCTCACTGTGACGCCGGCGTCGGTCGCGTCCCAGGCCCGGACCGGCTCCTCCCAACGGAGCGTGGCGCCGCGGGCTAATGCGTCGGCCGCGAACGACTTCACAGCCCGCTCGACGTAGACGAACCCGGCGTCCTGCTCCAGCAGGCCGACGTACGACTCGTTGAACCGGAACAGCGGGAAGCGGCGGACGAGTCCGGCCGGGTCCAGGTCTTCGACGGCGAGGCCGTGTTCCCGCGCCGCCCGCCGGACGCCCTGGACCAGCTCGCCGCCGGGCGGGCCGATCGACAGGCACGGGCAGGCGGTGAGCAGGTGCCGGCCGGTCCGCTGTTCGAGTTCGTGCCAGAGGCGGAACGCCCGACGGACGAGGGGGACGTAAGCGGGGTGCTCGAAATAGGCGGTACGGATGACGCGGGTGTGGCCGTGGGACGACCCGCGGTCGTGGGCCGGCGAGAACTGCTCCAGACCGAGCACCCGACGGCCGCGGCGGGCCAGCTCGGCCGCCGCCGCCGCCCCCATCCCGCCCAGTCCGAGGACGATCACGTCATACATGTGGAGTGGTGAGTGGTGAGCGGTGAGTGGCGAATGAAACGGCTCACCACTCACCGCTCACCACTCACTTGTTTTCACCACTACTGGTGTGGTCGTGGACGATCCGCCACTGGCCCTCGATGCGGCGGAAGAGCAGCGTGAACAGCCCGTTCGGCGCCTTGCCGTCCCGCATCGTCAGGTGCCAGCGGCCGCGGACCAGGGCGGCCGCATCGCCGATGGGCTCGACCTGGACCTCGCGGAACTCGAGCCGGCCCATCTCCTTACCGTCGGCCTGATACCGCTTGCGGTAGCGGTCCAGCGTCGCCTGCCAGCCGCGGGTGACGGCGTCGCCGGAGTAAAACGTGAGCCGGTCGTCCTTCCAGTAGCCGGTCATGAACCCGTCGAGGTCGCCGCGGTTCCACGCCTCCACCTGGGCGTCGAGCACGGCCCGGACAGCGACCGCCTCGGGTGGGGGTGGCGTCGGCGGTGCCGCGAACGCGAACGAGACGATGGCCGCGACGACGACGGCCGTCAGCAGTGCGTCGAGAAGGAGAAAGGTCAGGACAACGCGCCAGGTCAGGCGAACGAGCGGCGGGCGGTCGGCGTCCCTCATATCGACCCCCGTGAGCTACGTGTTGAAGAAGCGCTACGCCAGAAGGGCCGTGACCGGTGTGCCCTTGGCAATCGGGAATGGCCGGCCCAGCGTGTCGCGGATTTCGGTCGCCGGGTCCAGGCCGAGCAGCGAAAACATGGTCGCCGCCAAGTCGTCCGGGCGGACCACGTCCCCGGTCGGGAATGCCCCGGTCTTGTCCGACCCGCCGTGGACGTAGCCCCGCTTCACCCCGCCCCCGGCCAGCAAGGCCGTGTAGCAGTTCGGCCAGTGGTCGCGGCCGGCGTCCTTGTTGATCCGCGGGCTGCGGCCAAATTCGCCCATCCATACCACGAGCGTCGTGTCGAACAGGCCGCGGTCCTGCAAGTCCCGCAGCAACATCGGCAGCGTCTGGTCGGTGATCGGCAGCAAGTAGTCTCGGAGGATCGGGTTCATCGGGTTGCCGCCGAAGCCGTGCGTGTCCCACCCGCCCGTGTTCTTCCGCCCGCCGATCGACGGGGCGAAGTAGACGTTAACGAACTTGGCCCCGGCCTCGACCAGCCGCCGGGCCAGCAGGCACGACTGGCCGTAGGTCGTCCGCCCGTAGGCGTCACGGACGGCCGCTGGCTCCTTGGCCAGGTCAAACGCCTCGCGGACCTTCGGCGAGGTCAACATGCCGACGGCCCGCTGGTACGCCTCGTCGATGCCGCGGGCGGTGGCCGACTCGTCCAGCAGCTTCGACTGCTCGTCGATCAGCCTGAGCAGCTCGCGGCGGGCTTCCAGCCGCTCCGGCGAGACGTCGGCGGGCAGTTGCAGCTCCGGCAGGCCGAAGTCGGGGGCGTTCGGATCCTGGGAGAAGAACAGCGGGTTGTGGGCCTTGCCGAGGAAGCTGGCGTGCTGGCCGGGCGTGATCGAACCGTCGCGGAGGACGTGGGGGTAGGCGACGAACGTCGGCATCCCGCCGCCGGCCGGGGCGAGCTTGTCCACGACCGATCCGTAGGCCGGGAATAGGTCCAGCGAATCGCGCAGGCGGATGTCGTCCACCGGCGGGGCGTAGCCGGTCAGGCTGTAGTAGGTGGCCGAGTTGTGGTTCTTCATGGTGTGCTGCATCGACCGGATGAGGCACACCTGGTCCATGCACGCCGCCATCCGGGGCAGCTTCTCGCACACCGGCACGCCCGGGACCTTGCTCGGGGCCGGCTTGAAGTCGCCGCGGACCTCGGCCGGGGCCTCCGGCTTCATGTCGAAGGACTCGAACTGGCTCGGCCCGCCGAACTGGTGCAGGAAGATGACGGCCTTGGCCCGGGCCTTAACCGACCCGCGGCTGTGCTCGTCGGCCCGCAGCCAATCCGGCAGCGACAGGCCGAGCAACCCGGCGGCGCCGACCTGGAGGAGTCGGCGGCGGGAGAACGCGGCCCGGCGGAACCCGGGGCAAGCGGACGAGCGGTCGGCGGACATCGACGGGCCTTCCGAGTCGGACACGGCAACGATTACCACTATAGATCGGCGGGCCGGGGGCCGTCAACGACATGGTGTCTGCGCCGCCGACGGAGGTTCGGCTAGACAGCCGCCCCGCCGGTCGGCATAGTGCCGCCCCCGATCGGTGCGGACACGGCGGAGGGGTCGGCCCATGTCCCGGCATTCTCTGCGGCTTGGCGTGGTGTTGGCGTTGCTCGTCGCGGCCGGGGCGGCTCGGGGCCAACCCGAGCGGCCGCCGCTGCTCGACCCGCCGCCGGCGTCGTCGCCGGTACCGGAGCTGTTGCCGCCGCCCGGCCCGGCCGCAGCCGCCGACGTCTGCGGCCCGCCGAAACCGGAGACGCCGGCCCTGCCGGCCGACGAGTCCGCGACGCCAGACCGCCCGCCCGGACCGCCGGTGGATTCGGACGAATGCCGCTTCTACCTCGGCGGCGACGGCATGGAATACCTGCTTTGGTGGATGAGGCCCGGGCCGTTGCCGCCGCTTGTCGCCCGCAACCGCACCGGCCCGCCGGTGCTCGGGTCGCCCGACACCCGCGTGATCGTCGGCGGCGAGCCGGTCAATCTGGATGCGTTCTCCGGCGGCCGGTTCACCCTCGGGAGCAAGCTCGGCTACGCCAACGTGGCCACCGAATTTACCTACTTCTTCCTCGGCACGCGTACGGCCGCGTTCGCCGCCGGACCCGGTGAGGGCAACGTCGGCCGCCCGGTCATTGACGCCGTCAGCGGTGCCGAGTCATTCGTGCCCGTGATCGGGCTCGGGGTCAACGGCGGGGTCATCCGGGTTGGCTCGTCGGCCCGCGCCCAAGGGGTCGAGGCGAACGTGGTGACGAACCTGCTGGAGGTTGACCACGCCACCCTGAACGGCCTGGTCGGCTACCGCTTCCTTCAGGTCCACGAGGGCGTCTTCGTCGGGCAGTCCGGCTTTCTAGACACGCCGAGCGGGCCGGTGGCGTTCGGGCTGAGTGACCAGATCGACGCCCACAACCGCTTCCACGGCGGCCAGATCGGCCTGCGCGGCGACGTCCGTAAGGGGCCCGTGTTCGTCGAGGTCGCCGGGAAGATCGCGTTCGGCCAGACGACTGAGGTCGTCAAGACCGGCGGGCTGACGGGGTTGTCGCCGTCCCCGACCGGAAACCTGTTCACGCCGGGCGGGCTGCTGGCGGTGTCCTCCAACTCTGGCCGGTCGTCCCGCGAGGCGTTCGCCGTGGTGCCGGAGGGCAGCTTCAAGGTGGGGTTCGCCTGCCAGAACAGCCGCGCGTTCGTCGGCTACGACTTCACCTACCTGAGCAGCGCCGTCCGGCCGGGCGACCAGATCGACCGCACGGTCAACCTCGGTCAGGTGCCGGTGCTCGGCGGGTCCGGGGCGTTCACCGGCCCGGAGCGGCCGCAGCTGGCGGTGAAGTCCACCGACTTCTGGCTTCAGGGACTGATCATCGGACTGGAGACGCGGTGGTGATGAGACGAAGGTCACGCCGTCCGGCGCAGCAGCAAGGCAATCATCAGCGCAGCCAACCCCGCGCCGAGCACGGCATAGCCGGCCCGCGGACCGGGCATGATTGCCCTCAAGGTCTCAGCCGTC
>DASXAN010000978.1:0-6540 GCA_036406755.1 Gemmataceae bacterium | reverse complement strand
GAGGTCGATCGCCCGGCGGGGGTGGACGCGGCCCAGCGGCTTGAGGGCGTCCAGCGCGTGACGACGCACGCTCACGTCTGGGTCGCTGAAGAGAGTCGCCTGGACCGCCGTCAGAGCGCCGGTGTCGGCGTTCGACCAATTGCCGGACCAGGCCAAGAACTGGGCCGCCGCTCGGCGGAGAACTGGTGCCGGGCTGGCGGCGGCTCGCTGCGTCATCTCGACGCTACGACTGAAAGATCGTTGCGACAGGTTGATCAGGACCAAGGAGAGGCAGCGGGCCGTGGGCCGACCAGGGTCGGCCAGAATAAGGCCCGCAATCGGTTCAGCCAGCTCGGGGGCCACCTCCATGATGGCCTGAACGAGTGGCTGCATGTTTGGTTCCATCCCGAGGCTTTCCAGGTCGGTCACGTGCCCGTCGATCGCGCCAAGCAAGCGGTCCGCGCTCGGGTGGGCGACCTTAAGATCTTCGGCGGCCCGTCGGCGGAACTCAGCCGATTGCTCAAGGTGCCGGTGCACATCCCCGGCCGCGGGCGACTGCGCCTCGTCGTCGTTGATTAGGGTCCACACTCGGTGGAGCGGCAGGAGGACCGCCGTGACGCGAAAGTCGGGGGGTTGCTGGACCGACGCGATGACCTCCCGCGCACGGTCCCGGACGGCGGGAAGTCGGCCGTACCGGGCGTGCCAGCCGACAGCCTCCAAGACCCGCAAAAGGACGGTCGGGTGGACCGGTCTGGCCACGACCTCGTCGAGGACCGCCAGGACGGCTAGATACTCAGGCTCCCACTGTTGTTGGTCCTCATCGGTGACGGGGTTGCCGAAGTAGCCGACCGGGCCGCCGAGCGCCCCGTGCAGGCTGCCGATGGACCGCAGAACGACGCGGGTATCGTGGTCAGCGGCGCAACCCCGCAGGAGGGCGATAGCGGCTTCGTGCAACTCCCGCACATCATCCCGGCGTAACTGGAAGCCGCCCAAGAGCAAGGTGTGCCCGCGCGACCGGGTAACCTCGCCGCTCTTGGCGAGGAGTGGGTCGAGCACGTCCAGCGGAGAGTGTCGGTGGGCGTGGGCGCCCGGCTGCCGCAGCCACCGCCGCACCGCGTCCAAGACCGCCCGGTTCACCGCCAGCGGCCGGTCGGGGTCGTACGCGGCGAGGTCGGCGAGGACGCGCATCGCGTGGGCGGGTCGCGGGCCGGTCGGCCGGCCGTCGTCCCGGCCGATCTGCCAGAGCAGGTCCAGACACCGCGGCAGGTACTCCAGCGTGTATGCGATCCGTCGGAGAAGGTCTGGTAACTGGTCCACCACGGATTCGTGCGTCGGCGCGTACTCGCCGAGTCGTTCCTCGACCTCCCCCGGCGCGGCCGGGTTTCGGTAGGCGAACCGCACCAAGTCGTACACCCGGGCCGGCTGGTAGTAGGCCACCTCCCGCAACACTTCGCACCACCGCTGCCGACCCCAATGCGAGCAGCCACGGAAGTCTGTCTCGATGGCGTCCCACACGCCGGCGAGGAGCTCCGACTCACCGGCCGAGCTAAGGCTCACGCGCCAGTCCAGCTCCGCGAGGTTCCGCAATACCTGGGCCGGGCTGACCTCCCGGAAAGATGCGAACACGGATGCGGCGTACCCAGTCGGCCGCCCCTGGGGCGTTAGACATGCCTCGTGCAGGATGTGGTCGGACAAGACGTCAGGGCTGATTCGCAGACGATGACCGCGGCGAACTAGGATTCCCGCCTGCTCTAGTGCCCCGAGCAGTTGCGAGAATTGCACAGTATCCAGGCCCAGTTCGGCGGCGCAGGCTCGGTGCACCGGGCCGCTCTCGGCCGGCAGTGGGGCGACGGCAGAAATCAGCCGAAGGGCGGCTTGGCACGTCGACGGTGGGAATGTCGTTCCTAAGTCGCCCACGATCTCGTCCCGCCACCGGCCGAGGGCGGCGGTCTGGAAGTCGGCATGGCGTTCGAGTAGCTCCGGCGGCATCGCCTCGGCGGCCAGTAGCCGGCCGCCGATCACGGTTGCGAGCGGGCAGTCGCGCGTCGCGGCGGTCAATCGTTCCGCCAGGTGCTCATGGTTCGGGCCCAGCGCGCTGCGAGCGAGTTCCAATGTCTCGTCTCGGCCGAGCTCCGGCAGCGGGTCGAACCGCATGACTTCGCGCGGGTCGAACCCGGCTCGGGTCAATTCCGATATCAAGTGCTCTACTGCCTGGGGCCGGGTGGCGAGAACAAGTTTAGAGGGTCGATCGTAGTGGCGGACCGCCGCGAGTAGGAGGCCGAGATCTTCACGCCGGTGGGCGTCGTCGGCCATAACGACGCACGGGCCGGCAGGGAGTTCGTCGAGACTGTCCGCCGTTATCGGGGCGGTGTCCACGAGCAGCCGCTCGCTCAGGGCGGGGAGATGCTCGTCGATCCACTGACAGATCTCGAACAAGAGTTTTGTCTTGCCCATGCCGCCCCGTCCGACCATGACGGCCACCCGATGATTTGGTGATCGGGCAAACGCGGCGAGCTGCTCGACGTAGGCCGCGCGACCGACCAGGGGCAAGGAGTGGTTCAAGCGATGGCCGGGCTGTTGGAAGGGCCGGAAGTAATCGGCCGGCGGCAGAAAGGCGGCGATGGCGGGGATGCCCAGAAACTCACGCCGCCAATAAGGACCGAAGTGGGTGTCCACGAGCCTACGGCCGGCGTCAGTCGGCAACTCGCGAACCCTGCGGGAGAGGTCAGTCCCGTCCCAAACGTCCCATGCCGGGTACTCGGCGACCGCCTGTCGCACACCGACCGTCGCATCCCGGCTGAGCAGAATGATGTACTGGTCGGCCTGGTACGTCGTGGCCCTGACGGCGTCCCGCACGTTCTGCGGGCCGAAGGACCGCCACCGCTTGTTCTGGAAGGCCCGGTGTTCTCCGCCGTCCAGGTCCGCGATGAGGTCGATGCCGTCCTGGGGGTTGCCCTCAACGCCGTATTGGTGGCAGTCGCGCACCCCGGGGAGCAGCGGGATCAGATCCTGGCAAAAGAGCTGGAACCGCCGCCAGTGTAGCTCTTGGAACGGCAGGCGCTCTGCTAGGGACCGAACGGGGGGTCCTAATTGGCTCATCGGCAGTTGGGCAAAGCCTCAGACAGTCGTAGCACCGCCTCGCTGTCTTACTCCCTCCATTTTACTCTTCACATCCACTCGCCCTACGTCAGTTGCGACGCGCGGCGGGCCGTGCCCGTGAAGATCTTCGCGTTTTGCCGGTCACGTAATTTGGGTACTCTGCTCGGCCCGATCACTTCGGAGGCCGCGCCCAACCCGCCCGATGGCTGTGCCGACGCCGGCAAAATGATCGGCGGGCCGGACGGGGCAGCTCCGCGGGGTGCCAGCTGGCGCGACCGGGCCGACCCCTTGCACGACCGCACCCCTCCGACGACAATACTCCCCGTCCCGCCCCCATCATCCCCTCGGAGGAGTGTCCCATGCGCCGTTGGACCTGTGCCCTCGCCGTGGCCGCCGTCACCGGCCTGTTCGCCGTCGCCGCCGACGCCCCGCCCAAGGAAGGCTCGCCCGCCCCCGACATCGCCCTGCCGGCCACCCAGATCGAGAAGGCCCTGCCGGGCAAGAAGGGCGAGAAAACGCTCAAGCTCAGCGACCTGAAGGGCAAGAAGAACGTGGTCCTCTTCTTCTACCCGAAGGCCATGACCAAGGGGTGCACGGTCGAGTCGTGCGGGTTCCGGGACGTGGCCGACAAGCTCGCCGACCTCGACACGGTCGTCATCGGCATCAGCGTGGACGACCTGGCGGACCAGCAGAAGTTCACGGAGAAGGAACACCTCAACTTCCCGCTCCTGGCCGACCCGGGCAAGGAGGCGACGAAGGCGTACGGCGCCCTCGGGCAGCGCGGTTTGGCCAACCGCTACACGTTCATCATCGACAAGCACGGGGTGATCCGCAAAGTGTACACGAAGGTCAGCCCGAACACCCACCCCGAGGAGGTGGTGAACTTCGTCAAGGAGCATCTCGCGAAGGGTTGACGGTGACGTGTTGACGGTTCGCGCCCGCCCGCGGCCGCCGGCGGGCGCGAACCGTCAACGAATGCGCTCACGCCACGTCCCCCCACGGTTTCAGCACCACCTTGATGCACCCGTCCTTCTTGTCCCGGAACATCTTGTACGCCCCGGGGCCGTCCTCGATCTTCAGCCGGTGGGTGATGACGAACGACGGGTCGATCTCCCCCGCCTCGATCGCCTTGAGCAGCTGGCGGTGGTACCGCGGCACGTGCGTCTGGCCCGTCTTGATCGTCAGCCCCTTGTTCATCAGCGGGCCGAGCGGGATCTTGTCCCCCAGCCCGATGTAGACGCCGGGCACGGACACCGTGCCGCCCTTGCGGCAGCAGTAGATCGCCTCCCGCAGGACGTGCGGCCGCTCCGTCTCCAGCATCACCGCCGACTTCACCTTGTCGTAGAACGCGTCCAGGCTGCCGGTCGCGTGGGCCTCCGCCCCGACCGCGTCGATGCACCGGTCCGGCCCCCGCCCCTTGGTCATCTCCATGAGCCGGTCGTAGATCTTCTCCTCCGCAAAGTTGATGGTTTCCGCCTTGCCCTGCTCCTTGGCCATCCGCAGCCGGTCCGCCACCCGGTCGATGGCGATCACCCGCCCGGCCCCGAGCATCCAGGCGCTCTTGATACAGAACTGGCCGACCGGCCCGCACCCCCACACGGCCACCGTGTCGCCCGGCTCGATGTCGGCCTGCTCGGCGGCCATGTACCCGGTCGGGAAGATGTCCGACAGGAACAGCACCTTCTCGTCCGGCAGGTCCGACTCGATCTTGAGCGGGGCCACGTCGGCGTACGGCACCCGCAGGTACTGGGCCTGGCCGCCGGCGTACCCGCCGGTCAGGTGCGAGTACCCGAACAGCCCGGCCGGGGACTGGCCCATGACCTTCCGGGCCATCTCCGCGTTGCGGTTCGAGTTGTCACAGCACGACCACAGCTGCTTCTGACAGAACCAGCAGGTGCCGCAGCAGATGGTGAACGGGATCACCACCCGGTCGCCTTTTTTCAACTTCTTGACGTCCTTGCCGACCTCCTCGACGATTCCCATCGGCTCGTGGCCGATGATGTCGCCGGACTTCATCGTCGGCATGAACCCGTCGTACAGGTGCAGGTCGGACCCGCAGATGGCGGTGGACGTGACCCGCACGACCGCGTCCTTGGGGTCCTCGATCTTCGCGTCGGGGACGGTTTCGCACCGCACGTCGCCCTTGCCGTGCCAAACGATCGCCTTCATCGCTGTGCTCCTCGTTGGGGGTGTTTGGTCCGGGCGGCCCTCAGCCGGCCGTCGTCTCGCCGCCGAGCAGCGTCAGCACCTCGCCGGTGATGTAGCTGGAGTCGGCCTCGGACGCGAAGAACACGTACGCCGGGGCCACCTCCTCCGGCTGGCCGGCCCGGCCCATCGGCACGTCCTGGCCGTGCTTGGCGGAACTTTTGTTGTGGTCCTGCGGGATGAACGGCGTCCAGATCGGCCCGGGGGCGACGCAGTTCACGCGGATTTTCCGCTTCACCAGGTTCTGCGCCAGCGACTTGGTGAAGGCGTGGATCGCCCCCTTGGTCGCGGCGTAGTCGATCAGGTTCTTGCTCCCCTGCAGGCCGGTGATCGACCCGGTATTGACGATCGCCCCGCCTTCGGGCAGGTGCTTCAGCGCCGCCTTGGCCATGTGGAAGTAGCCGAAGATGTTCACCCGGAACGTGTGCTCGAACTGCTCGTCGGTGATGTCTTCCAGGCTCTCGTGCGACTCCTGCCAGGCGGCGTTATTGACGAGGATGTCGAGTTTGCCGTACTCCTTGACGGCCCGGTCGACGGCGTCGCGGCAGAACTGGGCACTCGTCACGTCGCCGGGGATGAGCAAGCAGCGCCGGCCCTCCTTCTGGACGACGTGCCGCGTTTCGTCGGCGTCGGACTGCTCCTCCGGCAGGTAGACGATGGCGACGTCCGCCCCCTCCCGGGCGAAGAGTACGGCGACGGCCCGGCCGATGCCGGAGTCGCCGCCGGTGATGAGGGCCACCTTGTCCTTGAGCTTGTCGGCTCCCTTGTAGAGGGGGGCGTGGTACCGCGGCCGCGGGTCCATTGCGGATTCGAGGCCGGGCTTCGGCTGGGTCTGTTCCGGCTGCGGGGCTTTGGGTTCCTGCTGGGCCTGGGCCATGGCGCACCTCCGGCGGCGGGGCGACCGCCGACGGAGATGCAATTCGGGTGCCCGGCCTCAGCCGATCGTGCGGCGGTTGGCGACGCGGACGTCGCACGGGACCGGGGTGTTGCCGAGCCAGGTATCCCAGGCGCCGTGGTCGGACACGTCCACGCCCTCGGCCTGGGCCTGCTTCTGCAACGACCGCTGCAGGTCGTGGAGGAACTCGGAGTCCATGAGGTCGGTGTGTTCCATCAGCGCGGCGTGCAGGACGCGGTAGACGAGCTTTTGTTCGGACAGCGGGTAGTTCTGCATGGGGGCTCCTTTCATACCATTGTACGAGCCCCGCTACGCCGCGGTCCGAGCGGGAGCGAGGGCCGCGGTCAGACCGCGGCCCTCGC
>DASXAN010000977.1:0-1760 GCA_036406755.1 Gemmataceae bacterium | reverse complement strand
CGTCTGGGACCTGCGGCTGATCCGCCGGGAGTTGGCCGAGCTGGGCCTGGACTGCGACGCGCCGCCGCTGCCGCCCGAGCCGCCGGCCGGCCCGCCGGTCGAAGTGCGCGTCGTCGGCGCCGAACTGCTCGACCCGGAGGTGCGGACGTGGTGGGCACTGGCCGAAGCGTCGTCCCGGCTGTGGTCCGCGCCCGACGACGTGGCCGCCCGCCTCCACCGGGCCGACGCGGCCCGGGCGGTCGGCTGGCTGTGGCTGGCGGAGTTTGACTACACTGCCACCCTCGGCCGGCAGCCGGAGCACCGTACTGCCCGGTTCCAGCGGGGATTGATCCGCCTGCGGACCGGCCGGCCGGCGGCCGCCCTGGCCGACTTCGACGACCTGGTCCGCCGCGACCCGGACGACTATGCGGCCCGCACCCGCCGCGCCCTGGCACTAGCGGGCCTCGGGCGGTTCGCCGACGCGGCCGCCGCCTTCGACCCGGTCGCCGCCCGCTACTCGGAGGACGCGACTACGATGGCCCTCCGCGGCCTGTGCCGGGAGCGGGCCGGCGACCAGACCGGGGCGGCCTCGGACTTCAAGCGGGTGCGGGAGTTGAGCGCGAACGCGGCGTCGGCCGACAACCACCTGGCCTGGCTGTACCTGACCGGACCCGAACCGCTCCGCGACGCGGCCAGGGCACTGCCGCTGGCCCGGGCGGCCGTGGAGCGGTCCCCCGAGAAGTGGACGTACCACAACACCCTCGGCGTCGCCCTGTACCGGCTCGGCCGCTACGACGAGGCCGTGAAGCAGCTGACCGCGAGCCTGGAACACTCGGCCGCCGACTCGGCCGCGTGGGATCTGTACGTCCTGGCCATGTGCCACCGCCGGCTCGGCGACGCGGCCCGGGCGCGGGACTGCTTCGACCGGGCGGTCCGGTGGCGGCGGGACCGGCCGCTGTCGGTCCACGAGGCGGAGGAGCTTGACGACTTCCGGGCGGAGGCCGGCCGCGTCCTGGCCGGGCCGTGACGCGGCGCGTCACTCGGCCGGCTTCAGCTCCCACGTGTGCCGGACCGGCTTGGCGAGTTCGTAGACTTCCGCCTGCCTGGCCGCGATCTGCTCGGCCCGCTTCTCCAACTGCTCCCGCCGCTTGTGGACCACCTCCTCCGGCGGGGCCACCCAGTCCGGCACGACTTTCGGGTCGAACATGACCACCCCGCGGAACCGCTTGTGGAGGATGTCGTTCTTGGCGTTGATCGCCTTCAGCACCTTCATCCCCTGATCGTAGAGCGGCCCCTTGTCCGCCAGGCCGACGTTGACGCCGGCGGCCAGCTCCTCGGCCGTATAGGTCGCCACTGGCGTGCCGTCGATCCGCAGCTCGTACTTGCCGGCCTTCAGGCCCGTCACCTTCAGGCCGTAGTCGTTCAGGTCCTTGAGGTGGTCCACGTACGGCAGCAGGTCGCGCCACTCCCTGAGGACGGGCAGCGGCAGGGCGGCGTCAGTGCGGTCGCAGGTCACGCGATCCGCCGAGTCGGCGACGCTCAAGTTCGCGATGCCACAGCGATGGCTGTTGATTGATTTCTTCGCGGCATCGATCTCGACCTGGCTTACCGCCGTCGGGGCATGCAGACCGGCCAGAATGGTGTGGGCCATGAGCAGGCCGCCGGCCGGGTTGGTGTGGACGCCGTCCGGGAACGGCTTCACGTTGCCGCCGTCGGCGGCGAGTTTCTCCAGCACCTTCCGGGTGACGGCGTACTGGTCCACGAACGGCACGTCGAACCTC
>DASXAN010000976.1:0-4044 GCA_036406755.1 Gemmataceae bacterium | reverse complement strand
TCACCCCCGACCCCGACTCGCCGGCCTTCCCGTCCCTGCGCCGCCACCTCGGCAGCCTGCGCGGGGCGTGGCAGGTGATCGCCACCCCCTGAGGATTGCCCCATGCTCCCGACCCGCCGCGCCTTCCTCGCCGCCGCCGGGGCCGGCGTCGCCCTGTCCGCCGCCGGCCGCCTCGCCGCGGCCGACCCCGACCCGTTCGCCGACATCGCCGACCCCGAAATCCGCGCCGGCGTTCACGCCGCCATCACCAAAACGTTGAACCCCGCCGCCGCCGAGCGGGTCTACCCCGGCCACTTCACCGTCACCGCCGACGGCCACCACTACGGGGCCGACGTCACCTACCCCGGCCTCGACGGCTGGCAGCTCGCCGGGGCGTACCTGCTCCTCGGCCGCACCCGCCTCGTCCTCGACTACTTCGACTTCGTCCGCGCCTCGCAGCGGCGGGATGGCAACATCCCGTTCGTCGTCATGCCCGGCGACGCGAAGCCGGACACGAGCACCTACCTCCGCGGCCTGAAGTACCCCGACGACGTGTTCACCTACGCCCCGCCGCCGCGGGCCGGCCGGCCGCCGCAGTCCGACCTGCGGCCGAAGAAGTGGGTCGGCCTGTTCGACCACTGGCAGCCGAAGGCCAACCCGCTCAGCACCCTCGGGGCCGTGTCGCACATCCTCACGGCCGCCGAAATCCACGACCACGCCCCCGACCCGGCCTGGCTCCGCGACCGGCTGCCGTCGGCGGAGGCGGCGGGACGGTTCCTGCTGACCAGGCGGGGGGCGAACGGACTGATCGGCGGGTCGGGGTTCTACACCGAGCTGCCGCCCCGCCGCGGCCAGGACGGCGTCACCCAGTGCTACGTCACCCACGCCTTCACGCGGCTCGCCGGCCTCAGCGCGGCCGCCGGCGCGCCGGGCCGGGAGCAATGGACGGCCGCGGCCGACGCGCTGCGGGCGGCGTTCGTCCGCGAATTCTGGCGGGCCGACCACTTCGCGGAGTACATTCACCCGGACCGCGGCGTGGTCGATGCGCACGGCCTGTCCGACGTGAACTGGGCCGCGGTCGGCCTGAACGTCGCCGGCGACGAGCAGGTGAAGCGGGTGTGGCCGCGGCTGACGGCGGAGCCCGCGTTCTGGCCGGGCGGGATGCCGACGTGCTCCGTCACCAAGCCGGACACGTACGAGCCGTGGGAGTACCACGAGCCGCTGCCGTTCGACCCGGGCGTCGGCCCGGTCCGGGACGCGGCGGCGATGGGGCGGGTGTGGTACCTGGAGGCGCTCGCCTGCCGCCGGACCGGGGCGAAGGAGCGGCTGGCCGAGTCGGCGCGGCTGGTGTGCCGGGCGGGGCTGAAGGCGGACGGGTTCTGGTCCGAGCGGTACAAGCCGCGGCCGGACGGGACGGTGCGGCCGACGGGGCCGCGGGGGTATTGCGAGTACCCGGCCGTGCTGGTGCGGGCGGTGCTCGGCAACCGGTCGTGGTTCGGCCGGGCGTGACGATGCTTGACCGCCCCGGCCCGGTGGGTGAAGGTGATGGCAGGTGAGCAGCCGGGCCGTTGAGGGAACTGCCGTGAGGTGCTACTACCACCAGGATCATGAGGCGGTCGGGGCCTGCAAGTCCTGCGGCAAGGGACTGTGCCCGCTGTGCCTGGTTGATCTGGGCAAGGGGATGGCGTGCAAAGGGCGGTGTGAGGCGAACGTCCGCGGCCTGATCCTGGCGACCGACGTGAACGTCGGCATGGCGGCAAAAATCCCGCGGCAGATGCGCGCCAACCGCCTCATGTACTCCGGATTGGCGTGGTTCCTCATCGTCTGCGGCGCGTTACCGGTGGCCCTCGGCGTCGTCAGCGGACACCCGACGGAGCCGTACGTCATCGGCGGCGGCTTCTTTCTGGTCTTCGGCCTGGCGATCCTGCTGCTGACCTCGCGGATGCCGCGGTTCGACGAGCGTGACCCGATCGAGCAGCAACCCCGGGCCGAATGACAGGGCCGGCCCGTCCTACCGGCCCGCCTCGCCGGTGTACTCCACCGCCAGCAGCGACACGTCGTCCCGGGCCGGGCCGCCGCGCCACGCCTCCACGTCGGCCAGCACCGCCGCCAGGCTGTCGGCCAGCGGGAGCCCCCGCGCCCGGCCGGCCGCCGCCACCAGCCGGTCCTGGCCGTACAGTTCGCCGTCCGCGGCCGCCTCCGTCACGCCGTCCGAGTACAGGTACACCCGGTCGCCCGGCCGCAGGCCCATCCCCTGCTCCTGATACTCGCCGCCGAGGCCGACCGGCGGCCCGCTCTCCGGCAATGCCCCCGCTGGCCCGCCGGCCGGCACGTGGACCGGCCCGGGGTGCCCGGCCGCGACGTACCGCAGCCGCCCGGTCCGCCGGTTCAGCACGGCGTAGGCCAGGGTGAAGAACTGGGGGGCGTCCTCGGAAAGCGGGAACAGCCGGCCCAGGTGCCTGGCCACCTCCGCCGGCGGCACCGGGCCGCCGGGGCGGACCAGGGCGGTCGAGAGTTCCCGGACCGGCGTGAGCACCTGGTGGACGCGGACGGCCAGCAGCGCGGCCGCCACGCCGTGGCCGCTGGCGTCGAGCAGGTAGAGGCCGACGTGGTCGTCGTCCAGGCGGACGACGTTGAGGGTGTCGCCGGCCAACTCCTCGCACGGCCGGGACAGCCACGCGAACTTCGCCCCCGGAAGGGCCGGCTCCGGCGGCGGCAGCAGCCCCTCCTGAACCCGGGCGGCGGCGTGCAGGTCGGCCTTCATCCGCCGGTTGGCGTCGGCCAGCCGGCGGGTCACGTCCCGCAGTTCCTCGTTCCGCCGGGCCAGCCCGTCCTCCAGCCGCCGCATGTCCTCGACCAGCCGCTTCACCGCCAGGTGCGTCCGCACCCGGGCCAGCAGCACCGGCACGTCGTACGGCTTGACGACGTAGTCGTTCGCCCCCAGCCCCAGGGCGCGGACGACCGTGTCGCTGTGGCCGTCGGCCGTGGCCATGATGACCGGCAGCTCGGTGGCTGCCCGGCCGGCGCGGAGGTCTCGCAGGACGGATAGGCCGTCCGGGCCGGGCAGGCCGATGTCGAGCAGGACGAGGTCGAACGTGTCGGCCGCGGCCAAGTCGAGCGCCCGCCGGCCGTCGGGGCAGACGGTGACGGCGTGCCCGGCGTCGCCGAGGATGCGGGCGAGGAACTCGCCGGCCACCGGGTTGTCGTCCACGACCAACAGCGAGCCGGGGCCGGTCGTCATGCGCACACCCCCCGGATTGGTGACAACCGGCGGTGCCGTGAGCAAACGGTGTACCGCGCCGCGGTGGACCGGCCATCGGGCCACGGGTACGATGCGGTGATGACGGACCGCCTCCTGTGCGACCTGAACCGGGACGGGTTCGCCGTGCTGCCGGGCGTGTTCCCGCCGGCCGAGGTCGCGGCCCTGCGCGACGGCCTGACGGAAGCACTAGCCGCGAACGGGGATGCCGCCCCGATCCGCAGCAGCGGCGGCAGCGTCTACGCCGCCCGCAACGTGCTGGACCTGTATCCGGCCGCGGCCGACGCCGCCGACCGGCCGCCGCTGCCGGCCGCCCTCGCCGCGGTCCTGGGGCCGGGGTACGGGCTGGTGCGGGTGCTGTTCTTCGACAAGCCGCCGGACCGCACCTGGGCACTGCCGTGGCACAAGGACGTCACCGTGGCCGTGCGCGACAACCGCCGGCCCGGGGCGGCGTTCACCCTGCCGACGTGCAAGGCCGGGGTGCCGCACGCCGAGGCCCCGGCCGCGGTGCTGGAGCGGATGCTGACGGCCCGCGTCCACCTCGACGACGTGACGGACGAGAACGGCCCCCTGCGGGTGCTGCCGGGGTCGCACCGGACGGGCAAGGAGCTGCGGTGCGACGGGTTCGCGCCGCACGCGGTCCTGGCCGCGGCCGGGGACGTGCTGCTGATGCGGCCGCTGTTGGCCCACGCCAGCGGCTGCTCGCGGCCCGGCACGCGGCTGCACCGGCGCATCCTGCACCTGGAGTTCGCGGCGGCCGGCGAACTGCCGGACGGGTACGAGTGGCACACGTTCCGGGGGAGCCG
>DASXAN010000975.1:0-3391 GCA_036406755.1 Gemmataceae bacterium | reverse complement strand
CGGCCGAGGGCGGCGGGCTGGATTCGACGTGGGCGGAGCGGCTGTTGTACTTGTCGTTCTACCCGGTCGGGGCGGTGGTTGAGCTGACCGACGGGAGCGTAGCGCGAGTGGTGGCGACGCACCCGCCGCGGGCCGACCTGCACACGCCGGCCCGGCCGGTGGTGGCGCTCCTGACCGGCCCCCGCGGCGACTGGCTACCGGCCCCGGAGCCGCTGGACCTGGCGGCGTGCGAGGGTCGGGCGGTGGTAAGGACTTTGCCGGCCGCGCAGCGCCGCCAGATCCTGGCCGGCAAGTATCCTGAATGGGCGTAAATGACGAATGACGAAATACCCCATGACGAAGCAAATCCGAATGCCGAATGACGAAACCCGTGTTCGTTATTCGGGCTTCGGGGTTGCTTCGTCATTGGGTATTTCGTCATTCGTCATTTGCTGCCCCCGATGTCGTACTGGGAATCGACTCGCCACCCCGGCCCGTGCCTCCTCTTCCTGGCCCCGCTGCTGATCGCCTACGAGGTCGGCGTGCTCAGCCTCGGCGGACAGACGCCGGCCATCCGCAACGGGGCCGACGCCTGGCTCCGCGACGGCCTCGCCGCCTGCGGCCTGACCCACCCGGCCGCCGCCCCCGCCCTGGTCGTGCTCGTCCTGGCCGTCTGGTTCTGGCGGCAGCGGGCCTCCATCCCCGAGGACGCCCCGAACCTGTGCCTGGGCATGGCCCTGGAGAGCGTCGCCGCGGCGCTCGTCCTCTGGGGCCTGAGCCGCCTGTACGGGCCGGTCCTCGACGGGCTCGGCGTCACGCTCTCGTTGCCGTCGGCCGACCCGCCGCCGCTGAACACGGCCGCCGTCGGGAAGGCCGTCACCTTCGTCGGGGCCGGCATCTACGAGGAAGTGATCTTCCGGCTGGCCCTGTACGGCCTCTTGCGGTCGGTGCTGACGGCCGCCCAGGTGTCGGGGCGGCTGGCGATGGTGCTGGCGGCGGTGACGGCCGCGGTCCTGTTCGCGGCGGCCCACCACGTCGGCCCGCGCGGCGAGCCGCCCGACGGGTTCAACTTCCTGTTCCGCGTCCTGGCCGGGCTGTATTTCACGATCGTCTTTCAACTCCGCGGGTTCGGCATCGCCGTCGGCGCCCACGCCTGCTACGACGTGCTCGCCGGCATCCCGATGTGATTCGGTTCGCCGCGACGCGGAGGCTTCGGAGCGGAGCGCGTGTTTAGCCCCCGGTCAATGACCGGGGGCTAAATGGACGGCGTCGCGGCGAACCGGTTAGTCCCGCAGTTTCATGCTGACGTACTTCGTCTCCAGGTACGCCTCCAGCCCTTCGTGGCCCAGTTCCCGCCCCAGGCCGGACTCCTTCATCCCGCCGAACGGGCACTGCGGCACGGCCGGCACCGGGTCGTTGACGCCGATGATGCCGGACTCCAGCCCCTCGGCCAGCTTCCACGCCGACGTCAGGTCGTTCGTGCAGACGTACGCCGCCAACCCGTAGCGGGTGTTGTTCGCCGCCGCGATCACCTCGTCCAGCTTCTTGAAGTCCAGCAGCGGCATGACCGGGGCGAACGGCTCCTCGACCAGCAGCTTGGTTTCCGGGTGCAGCCCGGCCAGCACGGTCGGTTCGAAGAAGTAGCCCTTCTCGAACCGCTTCGACCGCTCGCCGCCGGTGAGCACCTTCGCCCCCTTGGCCTTGGCGTCGCCGATCAGCTCGGCCGTGGACTTCAGGCCCCGCTCCTCGAACATCGGCCCGACCTCGACCCCCGGGTCCAGCCCGTTGCCCAGCTTGAGCGCCTTGGCCGCCTCGACGGCCGCCTCGGTGAACTTCTTGTGCACGTCCTGGTGGACGTAGAACCGGCTGGGGGAGATGCACACCTGGCCGTTGTTGCGGAACTTGCCGGTCACCGCCACCTTGGCCACCACCTCCGGGTCGGCGTCCGGCATCACGATGAACGGGGCGTGCCCGCCCAACTCCAGGCTCAGCCGCTTGACCTGGTCCGCCGCGGCCCGCATCAGCTGCTTGCCGACCTCGGTCGAGCCGGTGAAGCTGATCTTGCGGACGGCCGGGTTTTCGAGGAACTCGTCGGCGATCTCCTGGGCCGGGCCGACGACGAGGTTGGCCACGCCGGCCGGCAGCCCGGCCTCGATCAGGCACTGGAACACCTGCATCAGGCACAGGGGCGTCTGGCTGGCCGGCTTGCAGACGATCGTGCAGCCGGCCGCGAGCGCCGGGGCGATCTTGCGGGCTTGCAGCGTGACCGGGAAGTTCCACGGGCTGATCGCGCCGACGACGCCGACCGGGTGCTTGATGACCAGGTGCCGCTTGCCCGGCTGCGAGTTCGGGATGACCTGCCCGTACGCCCGCTTGCCCTCCTCGGCGAACCACTCGAACGTGTCGGCCGAGTGCAGCACCTCGCCCTTGGCCTCGGCCAGCGGCTTGCCCTGCTCCAGCGTCATCGTCCGGGAGATGGCGTCGGCCCGCTCCCGCATCAGCTCGCCGGTCTTCTTGAGGACCTTCGCCCGGTCGTAGGCGGTGCGGTGCATCCAGTCCTTCATGGCCCGGTGGGCGGCCTCGACGGCCCGCTTCGTCTCCGCCCGGCCGCCGTAGGCGACCTCGGCGACGATGTCCTCGGTGGCCGGGTTGATGACGCCGAGCGTGCGGCCGCTGTCGGCCGGGACCCACTTGCCGTCGATGAACAGGCGGGTCTCGAACTGCGTCGGGGCGGCGGTGGCGGTGGACATGGAAAAAGCCCCCTGAAGTGCGTGGTGTCTTCTAGTTGTCTTACAGACTCGGTCAATCGCTGACGCCGAACACCTCCTTCGCCCGCTTGTAAAACTCTTCGCGCCGGGCCAGACCGTTCGTGCCGCCGTTGACCCGCTTCGTGATTTGCAAGAAGTCGCCCTTGTCGGCCAGTTCGTTGAGCCCGTGCGTCTTCCAGAACCAGCCGGCGACGCGACAACCGATGTCCGGCCGGGCGGCCAACTCCGGCTTGCCCTCCAGGTCGAGCTGCAGGGCCGCGCCGGCCTTGCGGTAGTTGTTGCGGCCGGTGAGTTGAATCGGCCCGCGGCCCTTGTACCGTTTGCCGTCGCCCGGCTCGGTGTTGCCGAGGGTCTTGCGGCCCTCGTACGCCTCGCCGCTGGCGATCTCTTCCATGTACTTCAACTCGCCGCTCTCGTGGGCGATCTGGGCCAGGAACGCCGCCTGGCGTTTCGGCGTGGTGACGTCGAACTCGCGCATGGCGTCGTTGAGCGGCTTGAGGAACGTGGCCGCCCGGTCGTCGGGCAGGTGCGGCATGACGGCTTGGAGTTGCTTCGCCGTCAGGTCGGCGGCGGCCGCCGGGGCGGCGATCACGAGCACGAGTCTGGTGGCGCGCATGCAGTTGTCATATCAAACGTTTCGCCGC
>DASXAN010000974.1:0-2003 GCA_036406755.1 Gemmataceae bacterium | reverse complement strand
TTCGGGGAAGCGGATGTACAGCTGCTCGCAGCATACCAGGCCGAGGACCGAGTCGCCGAGGAACTCCATGCGCTCGTTGGACGCGAGGCGAGTGTTGGCCCCGGACGTGTGCGTGAGGGCGGAGCGGAGCAGCTCCGGCTGACGGAAGCGGTACCCGATGGCGGCCTGGCACTCCTCCAGCACTTCCGCCTCGGTAGAGAGGACGTCCTGAGCCATGACTGTCTTGATAATGGCGAGCGAGTTCTGCCTTGGCTTATATCAGAAGGTCGCGGCAGTGTCAATTCCGCGGCGGTTGCCACCGGCTCGGTCATTGCCGATCTTTCGCTCGTCCGACCGCGTATGATAGGTAGAGGAGTTCTCCGGCCGGCCCCGTCCTGGGGCGTTGATCGGGTCCTCAGCGGACCGTTTTCGGCCGACCCGCGCGTTCCGCGCGAGCGGCCCGTCGTTTCTCAAGGAACAAGTATTGGAGGACAGCGCGCGATGACCCGTTCGTTCCGCATGCCGCTGGTGGTGGCGGCGCTGGTCGGCGGCTTGGCGGTCGGCCGGTATGTCGGCCCGACGGCCGCCCAGGGCAAGCCGGGGCCGGCCTCGCCGGCCATCCCGGCCGAACTGACGTCTTACCGGGATGTGGTGAAGCAGGTGCTGCCGGCCGTGGTCAGCATCGAGTCGAAGGTGAAGGCGAAGAAGAGCGACAATCCGACCGCCCGCCGCGGCCGGGCGCGTCCCGAGCTGCCGGAAGGCGTGCCCGAGGAGTTCCGTCGGTTCTTCGAGCAGTACGAGCGGCAACAGCAGGACGCGCCGCCGCGGGAACAGGCCCTCGGGTTCGGGTCCGGGTTCATCACCGACCCGTCCGGCCTGATCGTGACGAATAACCACGTCGTGGACGGCGCGGACGAAGTCGAGGTGACCTTGACCGACGGCCGCAAGTTCACGTCCACTGACATCAAGACCGACGAGGCGACGGACCTGGCCATCGTGCGGGTGAAGTCGAGCAGCCCGCTGCCGGCCCTGCACTTCGGCGACAGCAGCCAGATGGAGATCGGCGACCGGGTGCTGGCCGTCGGGGCACCGTTCGGCCTGACCGGGTCGGTCACGCACGGCATCATCAGCGCCAAGGGGCGGTTCCTGGGCGGGCGGTACGACGACTACCTGCAGACGGACGCGGCCATCAACCCGGGCAACTCGGGCGGCCCGCTCGTCAACCTGGCCGGCGAGGTGGTCGGCATCAACTCCGCGATCAAGAGCCGGTCCGGCGGGTTCCAGGGGGTCGGCCTGGCGATCGCCAGCAACCAGGCCCGCAGCGTCATGCAGCAGCTGCAGACGAACGGGACGGTCAAGCGCGGCTACCTCGGCATCGAGATGGCCCGCGAGGTCGCGCCGGACGTGGCGAGCGAGCTCGGCATGAAGGACGGCAAGGGCGTGGTCGTGGCCCGCGTGGTGCCAAAGTCGCCGGCGGCAAAGGCCGGGCTTAAGCCCGACGACGTCATCACGACCCTGAACGGCCAGCCGGTGGCCGACAACCGCGCCCTGTTGCGGACCGTCGGCAGCCTGCCGATCGGCAAGTCGGTTAACGTCGAACTGCTGCGGGAGGGCCACCCGCAGAAGCTGACCCTGACGCTGGAGGAGCAGCCGAAGGGGTACGGCGAGCGGACGGTGCCGACGCGCCGGGGCGCCGTCGAGAGCGAGACGGTGAGCGTCGAGAAGTTCGGGCTGGAGCTGGCCGACCTGCCGGCCGACCGGGCCGAGGCGTTCGGCGTCACCGGCGGGGCCGTCGTGGCGAAGGTGGACCCGGACAGCGCCGCCGCCGAGGCCGGCATTAGCCGCGGCGTCGTCATCACGAAGGTGGACCGCCACGACGTGAAGTCGGCCCAGGCCGCCAAGCAGGCGATGGAGAAGGGCGACGCCGCCAAGGGCGTCCTGGTGCATGTCCGCTCGGCCGACGGCGGCACGGCGATCGTGCTGCTCAAGGCGGAGAAGAAGTAGCGCCGTTAACGGTTAGCCGC